>CALMYM010000075.1 GCA_937873675.1 uncultured Alphaproteobacteria bacterium
ATCGTTGGCGTTCCACAGGTTCAGGTCGCCGACCTGCGGTCCCTCGATCGAGACGATGCGGAAGAAATGCCCGGCCGGCACCCGGAACGACGCGGCGTCGCGGGGCGGCACGATCACCTCGTCGATCTTGGTCATCCCCTCGCGCGCCCTCTCGTAGAAGGCTGCATCGAACGGCGGCAGATGTTCGACCTCGTAGGTGACGACGGGCGGCGCGGCGCGACGCGCTTCGGCGTCGAGAGGAGCGACGGGTTTCGGCATGAGCGGGTCTCCGGCGGGGCGCAGAAAGCTTCGCCGAGACGGCGACGGCGCACAAGCATCCATCGTCGGAGTGAGCCGGTCGAGCGACGCAGGCGCCATCGGGCTCCATCTTCCCTTCTCCCCTCGCGGGAGAAGGTGCCCCGAAGGGGCGGATGAGGGGGCGCCGCGAAGCGGCAACTCGGTGAAAACGGTGACGTTCGAAGATGGGGAGAGGTCCAGCCCCCTCATCCGGCCTTCGGCCACCTTCTCCCGCAGGGGGAGAAGGGCACCTCGCGGCAACGCGTCCGATCGTTTCGAACGAGAGCCACGCGCCGCAGGATCGCCCCGCGACGGACGCTCACCGGAACATCCGCATCCCCTGCTCGGCGATGATGCGCTTCGCCTTGTCGAAGGCCATCTCGATCGCCGTGTCGCGATCGGCGAACCGGTCGGCACGGACGAACCGGCTCTCCTTCACCACCCCGTCGACCTCGCGGCTGATCACCCCGCAGAGCTGCCACTGGCCGCCCTCCTCGAACGGCGTGGCGCGTACGAGGAAACCGTCGAGCTCCATCGTCGGCTCGGATTCGGGAGCCTTGGGCGAGGAACCGCCGAAGAGGCGCTTGAAGAGGGACATGGGGATCTCCTCGGAATCTGGTCCCCTCTTTGATACGCCAACTTCCGGACCGGCTGCAAAGCACTTCGGCCGATGAGGCTGGCGAGGTTCGTCGACGACCACCCGTCCGACAACTTCGGCGACACATCGTTCCCCATCGACAACCAAACGATCGAAGAGCAACCTGTCGATGTGACGATCGACGATGCTCGTCACATCGGGAGGAACTCGCCATGACGAAGAAGCCCAAGAGCGCCGGGCGATCGGCATCCGAACGTGAGAAGCCGGACACACCGCCACCGACACGGAAGATCGACCGCGTCCTGAATTGCCTTCCGTCCAAGAAGACGGAAAACGACTGGACGATCGCCAATCTCGGAGACGATGCGGTTTCCCTCGCCACGCCCCTTCCCAAGAAGGTCGACCTGCGAGCCGACTGGTGGGGAATCGGGGATCAGAAGGATACCGGGTCGTGTGTCGGGTGGGCCGCTGCCGATGCTGTCCTACGCTGGCACTTCGTCGAGACCGGCCGGATCGGTCGGAACGAGCGACTGTCGCCCCGCTACATCTGGATGGCGTCGAAGGAGATGGACGACGACCTGTCCTATCCGACGTCCTTCATCGAACTGTCTGGAACCTATCTGAAGAGCGCTCTGGACGTCGCCCGTAAATACGGCTGTGTCCTGGAAGACGTTCTCCCCTTCGCAGGCGACAAGCTCTATCCCGGCGAAGTCAAGGACTTCTACGCCCTGGCGTCGAATCTCAAGATTGCGAAATACGTCAATCTGGGAACCAATCCCACGACCTGGCGCACCTGGATCGCCCGGCAAGGCCCGGTGCTCACCCGGCTGGTCTGCGATGCGACCTGGATGGATGCCTCCGCGACCGGGGGCGTTCTCGCCGAATACGACCCGAAGACCGCCTACGGAGGTCACGCCGTCGCACTCGTCGGTTATGACGAGACCGGGTTCATCGTTCGCAACAGCTGGGGGATAGACACCTGGGGCGACAAGGGATTCGGCTACGCGTCACGCGCCTACGCTCAGGCGGCCTTCACGGAGGCCTATGGCGTCGGGCTGTGAGCGGCGTCGATCATGATCGACCGAACGGGCCATCCCCCTGAAACGAAGAACCCCGGCGTCGCCGCCGGGGTTCGATGAGCCTCAGTTGTCGAGGAAGCTCCGGAGCTTCCGCGACCGCGACGGGTGCTTGAGCTTCCTGAGCGCCTTCGCCTCGATCTGGCGGATGCGTTCGCGCGTCACCGAGAACTGCTGGCCGACCTCTTCGAGCGTGTGGTCGGTGTTCATGCCGATGCCGAAGCGCATGCGCAGCACGCGCTCCTCGCGCGGGGTGAGCGAGGCCAGCACCCGCGTCGTCGTCTCGCGCAGATTGCTCTGGATCGCCGCGTCGATCGGCAGGATCGCGTTCTTGTCCTCGATGAAGTCGCCGAGGTGCGAATCCTCCTCGTCGCCGATCGGCGTTTCGAGCGAGATCGGCTCCTTGGCGATCTTGAGGACCTTGCGCACCTTCTCCAGCGGCATGGCCAGCTTCTCGGCCAATTCCTCCGGGGTCGGCTCGCGGCCGATCTCGTGCAGCATCTGGCGCGAGGTGCGGACGATCTTGTTGATCGTCTCGATCATGTGGACCGGAATGCGGATGGTGCGCGCCTGATCGGCGATCGAGCGGGTGATCGCCTGCCGGATCCACCACGTGGCGTAGGTGGAGAACTTGTAGCCGCGGCGGTACTCGAACTTGTCGACCGCCTTCATCAGACCGATGTTGCCCTCCTGGATCAGATCCAGGAACTGCAGGCCGCGGTTGGTGTATTTCTTGGCGATCGAGATGACGAGACGCAGGTTGGCCTCGACCATTTCCTTCTTGGCCTGACGCGCTTCGCGTTCGCCCTTCTGCACCATGTGGACGATGCGGCGGAACTCGGTGGTCTCGAGCCCGGTCTCCGAGGCGAGGTTCTGGATCGCGCCGCGGAACTCCTTGATCGTGTCGCCTTCGTTCTTGACGAAGTCGCGCCAGCCGCGCGTGCCGAGGTTGGCGACCCGGCGCAGCCAGTTGGGATCGAGTTCGGAGCCCTGATAGTTCTTGAGGAAGTCCTCGCGGCCGACGCCGAAGCTCTCGGCGAGGCGCAGCAGGCGGCCCTCGAAGCCCATCAGCTTCTTGTTGATGTCGTAGAGCTGCTCGACCAGGCTGTCGATGCGCGCCTGATTGAGGGAGAGGCTCTTGACCTCGTTGATGAGGTCTTCCTTGAGCTTCTTGTAGCGACGCTCCTGGGAGGGCGACAGCGTCTCGTTCTTGAGACGACCCTCGACCAGCTGCTCCTGCAGGCGATGCAGCTTCTTGTAGTCGTCGGCGATGCGGTCGAAGGTCTCGAGCACCTTGGGCTTGAGTTCGGCCTCCATGGCGGAGAGCGAGACGTTGCCCTCCATGTCGTCGCCGTCGTCCTCGCCGTTCTCGGCCTCGGCTTCCGCCGCCTCTTCGGCCTCCTCGCCGGCTTCCTCGTCGACCGGCACCATCGGCGGGCCGCCGGCCTTGCCGTCGGGACCGGCGTAGGTCGCCTCGAGGTCGATGATGTCGCGCAAGAGGATCTTGCCGTCGTTGAGTTCGTCGCGCCAGATGATGACCGCCTGGAGGGTGAGCGGGCTCTCGCAGAGCCCGGCGATCATCGCCTCGCGACCGGCCTCGATGCGCTTGGCGATGGCGATCTCGCCCTCGCGCGACAGAAGCTCGACCGAGCCCATCTCGCGCAGATACATGCGCACCGGATCGTCGGTGCGATCGGCCGGCTCACGGGTGGTGGTGGTGCGGGCCGGCAGCGCCGAGGGCGCCTCGGCGAGGTCGGTGAACTCGGCCTCCTCCTCCTCGCCCTTGTTGTTCTCGTCCTCTTCGCCCGCCTCTTCCGTCTCGACGACGTTGATGCCCATCTCGTTGAGCATGGCGAGGATGTCCTCGATCTGCTCGGAGGCCACCTGCTCGGAGGGAAGCACGTCGTTGAGCTCGTCGTAGGTGACGAAGCCGCGCTTCTTGGCGATCTTGATCATCCGTTTGACGGCGGCATCGGAGAGGTCGAGCAACGGGCCGTCCGGGGTCTCCGGCGCCTGCACCTCGGTCTCTTCCTGCTCGCCTGCCTTGGTCGCCATGAAGCATCTCCTGGAGGAACGCGAGCCGTCACGACCGGGCCTCGTCACCCCGTCGCCCGGGCGGGCGCTCGAGGGGGAAGCGAAGCCGTCGAGGGAGTGACCCTCGGGTCGAACGGCCGAAAGGTTGAATTACGGTGCTTGTCCTAAGCTCCGATTAACTGTCGCACCGATGCGCGCGATGGCCCGCATCACTCGCGTTTCGGCGGCGGGTGCCGAAGGACCGGTCTTTCGCGAAACGTCGTCCCGATCGCGCGAGAAGGGCTGCGCCGATGCGTGGGACATTCCGGGAGAGGTTTTATTTAACGAGCGAATCGGATTGCGCAAGGGTGATTCGTCGCACGATTCGCCGCGTCGCGCGAATCGTGCCTCCGCGATCGCTCCGTGAACACCTATAATTTCACGACGGCACGGGTCCGCCCCCTCATCCGCCGGCGATGCCCCCCGCCGCGATGCCGCCGCCGTTGGCGCCCTGCGCCCGACGGATCTCCTTGGCTTCCTCGGCCAGTTCCTGCTCGCGCCGGGCGAATTCCTCGCGCCGCCGGCCGATGTCGCGAGAGAGCCCGAGGATGCGCGCCTCGACGCTCTCGTCGGCGTCGGCCCCGACCTGGGACACCTCGCGTTCGAGTTCGCGCTCCATGTGGCGCAGCTCGAGCCGGTCGAGGAAGTGCCACAGACACGTCTCCACCCAGTTCTCCGGCGGATGGAACTTCAGGACCTTGAAACGTTCCTTGAGCCGGGCGCCGCGCCCGCTGGTCACTCGGCCCGAGCCGTCGGTGACCTCCGAGCCGTGCAACTCCTCGAGCAGGAAGAAGAAGCGCGGATCGATGCCCTCGTAGAAGGAGGAGACCGACAGGTCCGACACCTCCGTCGCCATCCGCCACAGTTCGCGCTTGAACGCCTCGTGCGGCTCGAGCCCGAAGTCGAGGCCGATCATCCGCTCCGCCGCCGCCTCGAACAGGTCCGGGTATTCGACGCAGAGCCCGAGCACCACCCGTTCGAGACCGACGAGATCACTGTCCGGCATCGGTGGCATCGCCGCCGAAGGCTCGGCCCGCCCCGCCCCGCGTCCGCCCCAGGGCGCGACCGCGCGGCCACCCTTGGCGAAGCCTTCCCCGCGCTCGCCGCGCTCCGACGACCAGAAGAGATTGGAGAGCCTGAGCCGATATCTGAGCTGATAGGCACGCTGCACCCGGCCGTCGCGGATCTCGTGGACGAGGTCCTCGAGCCGCTTTTCGAGCGCCGCCTTCCGCTCCGGCGTGTCGATCGCCGCACCGCGGGTCTCGCGGTCCCACAGCACGTCGGCGAGCGGCACCGCGCGCTCGACCTCCGCCTGGAACGCCGCCTTGCCACCGAGCGCGATCAGCTCGTCCGGGTCCTTGCCGTCGGGCAGGAAGACGAAGTTGAACGAGAAGCCGGATTTGAGATGCGGCAGGATGCGGTCGACCGCCCGATAGGCGGCTTTGACGCCCGCCTTGTCGCCGTCGAAACAGACCACCGGCTCGGCGGCGAAGCGCCACATCCGCTGGATCTGCTCCTCGGTGAAGGCGGTGCCCAGCGTCGCCACCACGCTCGGGATCCCCGCCTGCCACACCGCGATGGCGTCGAGATAGCCCTCCACCACGATGACCGAGCCCTGGTCGTAGGCGGCCTGACGGGCGCGATGGCCGTTGAACAGCATGAAGCCCTTGTGGAAGAGCTCGGTCTCCGGCGAGTTCAGGTACTTCGGCTGATCGTCCGGGCTCATGGCGCGGCCGCCGAAGGCGACGACCCGGCCCTTCTCGTCCTGGATCGGGATCATCAGCCGGTTACGGAAGCGGTCGTAGCTCGGCCGCCCGTCGTCCGGTTTGATGGTGAGCCCGGCATCGACCATCGCCTGTTCGTCGACACCCTTGCCGAGGAGATATCGCTTCAGCGCGTCGCGCTCCGCCGGGGCGAAGCCGATGCGGAACTCCTTGACGGTGCGCGGCTCCAATCGCCGCTTCTCGACATAGGCGCGCGCCGAGGCACCCGATGAGAGCTTCAGCTGCTCCTCGAAGAACCGCGCGGCCATCTCGGTGACGTCGGCGAGGCTGGCGCGATGACGCTCGCGCTTCTCCTCGCGCGCATCGGGCTTCGGCAGGACGACGCCGGTCTCGCCCGCCAGCCGCTCGACGGCCTCGGGGAACGACAGCCCTTCCGTCTCCATCAGGAAGCGGAAGATGTCGCCGTGCTTGCCGGACGAGAAGCAGTGATAGAAGCCCTTCTGGTCGTTGACGAAGAACGACGGCGTCTTCTCCGGATTGAACGGCGACAGCCCGGCGAACTCCCGCCCCTGCTTCTTCAGCCGCACGCGCCGCCCCACGACGTCCGAAACCGGAAGCCGAGCACGGATCTCGTCGAGGATGTGCGGCGGGAACTTCATGGAGCGGGACTATAGGGGAGGACGGCGCGGGATGCGACGCCGCCATCGAATAGACCTTGCAAGACAACACGTTTGTATATACATTCGATCCGGCGGTACGCTGTGACCGCACGAAAAGGGATAATCCTCGACACCATACTAGGAGTGTACCACATGGCCAAAAAATCGACCGGAAGTAGCACCGCATAGAGCAGGTGCGCTCCGTAAGGAGGCCGCATGAGCGACCGTCACGAAAACGCCCTCGATGCCCTCGGCTTCGAGTGGGACGAACCCAAGCGGAAGTCCAATATCGAGAAGCACGGCATCGATTTCGTGGACGCGATCGCGATCTTCGCGGAGGCACACGTCGATGTGGCGTCGAAACACTCGTCGGAACCTCGCCGCGAGGCGACCGGGAAGCTGGGCGACCGCTTCATCACGGTCGTCTACACGATACGTGGCGACGTGATCCGAGTGATTTCGGCGAGAATCGCGAGACGACATGACCGAGAAAGGTATCCTGCGCTATACGCTCGCGGAGATCCGTGAGAAGCGCGCTTCCGGCGAACTGAAGAGTATGAGCGATTGGGCTCGGGTCGATGCCAAGACCGACGAGGACATCGAGCGCGACATCGCCTCTGATCCCGACGCGGCGATCATCGACCCCGATTGGGAGAACGCCGTCCTCGTCGTTCCCCCGTCGAAGACCCCGATCTCCATCCGCCTCGACGCCGACGTCCTCGCCTTCT
>CALMYM010000076.1 GCA_937873675.1 uncultured Alphaproteobacteria bacterium
CGACCGCCTTCACCGCCGCGAGCACGCCGCGCGCGATGATGTCGCACTTCATGATGCCGCCGAAGATGTTGACCAGGATGCCCTTCACGTTCGGATCGGAGGTGATGATCTTGAACGCGGCGGTCACCTTGTCTTCCGAAGCGCCGCCACCGACGTCGAGGAAGTTGGCCGGGCTCTCGCCGTAGAGCTGGATGATGTCGAGGGTCGCCATGGCGAGGCCGGCGCCGTTGACCATGCAGCCGATGTTGCCGTCGAGGGCGATGTAGGCGAGGTCGAACTTGGAGGCTTCGATCTCCTTGGCGTCCTCTTCGGTCTCGTCGCGCAGGGCGACGATGTCGGGATGACGGAAGAGAGCGTTGCTGTCGAAGTTCACCTTGGCGTCGAGGACCTTGAGGTCGCCCTGCTTGGTGACGATCAGCGGGTTGATCTCGAGCATCGCCATGTCCTTCTCGACGAAGGCGCGATAGAGATCGGAGACCAGCTTGACGCACTGCTTGACCTGCGCGCCGGTCAGCTGCAGCGCATAGGCGATGTTGCGGCCGACGTAGGGCTGGAAGCCGGCGGCCGGGTCGACGTGGAAGGTGTGGATCTTCTCGGGCGTGTCGTGGGCGACCGCCTCGATGTCCATGCCGCCTTCGGTCGAAACGACGAAGCCGACCGAGCCGGTGGCGCGATCGATCAGGGCGGAGAGATAGAGCTCACGCTCGATGTCGGAGCCGTCCTCGATGTAGAGGCGGTTGACCTGCTTGCCCGACGGGCCGGTCTTCACGGTGACGAGGGTGTTGCCCAGCATCTCCGCGGCGAAGGCCTCGACCTCGGCCACCGACTTGGCGAGACGCACGCCGCCCTTGGCGTCGGCCGGCAGTTCCTTGAACTTGCCCTTGCCGCGACCGCCGGCGTGGATCTGCGACTTGACGACCCACAGCGGGCCGCCGAGCTCTTCCGCCGCCTTGCGCGCCTCGGCCGGCGTGAAGGCCGGAATGCCGCGCGACACCGGAGCGCCGTACTCGCGAAGGACCGCCTTCGCCTGGTATTCGTGGATGTTCATCGCCCTGTCTCGCCTCGAGAATTCGGTTTCTGAGGTTGCCGGAACCGCTGCGCGGCCGGACCCGTGTCCGGTCGCGACCGGGATGCGGAAAGTGCCGTCTCGGAGAGGGAGGCCCACCGAGAGGACGTGGCGGATCTGGGCCCGCTCACGCGCATCGTTCGATCGAGCCGGCGAGCACCGTCATGCGGCGCTCGCCGTGGATGCGTTCGCTTCGGCGGCTCAGGCGAGCGCCGGCTGGATCTTCTTGCAGGCGTCGATCAGGCCGGTCACCGCGGCGACCGACTTGTCGAACATCGCCTGCTCGGCCGCGTCGAAGGAGACCTCGACGATCTTCTCGACGCCGTTCGAGCCGATCAGCGCCGGGACGCCGACGTAGAGGCCGTTCTGCTTGTATTCGCCGTTCAGCTCGGCGGCGACCGGCAGGATGCGCTTCTGGTCCTTGAGGTAGGACTCGGCCATGGCGATGGCGGAAGCGGCCGGGGCGTAGTAGGCCGAACCGGTCTTCAGCAGGCCGACGATCTCGGCGCCGCCCTTGCGGGTGCGATCGACGATGGCGTCGAGCTTCTCCTGGGTGAGCCAGCCCATCTTGACCAGCTCCGGCAGCGGCACGCCGCCGACGGTCGAGTAGCGCACCAGCGGGACCATGTCGTCGCCGTGGCCGCCGAGCGTCATCGCATGGACGTCCTTGACGGAGACGCCGGTCTCTTCGGCGAGGAAGTAGCGGAAGCGGGCGCTGTCGAGCACGCCGGCCATGCCGACCACCTTGTTCGCCGGCAGGCCGGAGAACTTCTGCAGCGCCCACACCATCGCGTCGAGCGGGTTGGTGATGCAGATGACGAAGGCGTTCGGGGCGAATTCCTTGATGCCGGCGCCGACCTTCTCCATGACGGAGAGGTTGATGCCGAGCAGGTCGTCACGGCTCATGCCGGGCTTACGCGGCACGCCGGCGGTGACGATGATGACATCGGCACCGGCGATGGCCTCGTAGGAAGAGGCGCCGGAATAGCCGGCGTCGAAGCCGTCGACGGGGGAGGATTCGGCGATGTCGAGGGCCTTGCCCTGCGGAACGCCGTCGACGATGTCGAACAGCACGATGTCGCCGAGTTCCTTGAGGCCCGCCAGATGAGCGAGCGTGCCACCGATCTGACCCGCGCCGATGAGGGCGATCTTCTTACGCGCCATTTCAGAGGTTTCCCTTCACGTCAATTGGAGGTCGGTGCGACATCCTGTCGTGCGGTTCGATACTCCGTTCCGGACGGGGGTGCAAGTCGGCCGAAGGTTTATTTCGCACCGCAAAAAGGCTAAGAAAAACGGCATTTTCCATGCAAAATCGCAAGAGATTTCATGTGTCGGAGGCCTGCCGCACCGCGTCGTCCGGATCCTCCTCCGACGTGTCCGGCTCATCGTGGGCGAGCGTGCCGTCGCCGGCGCCGTGGAGGGTCCGGGCGTATTCTTGCGAGCGCATCTCGGTGAGGCGGGAGACGGTGCGGGCGAACTCGAAACTCTCGGCGCCGTCGGTGTCGGTCCACAGGGCCGCCGGCTCGGCGGCGGCGGAGACGACGATCTTGACGCGGCAGTCGTAGAGGGCGTCGACGAGGTTGATCAGCCGTTTGGCGGCGTTGCGCCGGTCGGGGCCGAGGACCGGCACGCCCTCGATCATCACCGTGTGGTAGCGGCGGGCGATCTGGACGAAGTCGGCGGCGGACAGCGGCTTGTCGCACAGGTCGCGGAAGTGGAAGCGGGCGTGGCCGGCGGCGGCGGCGGGGATGTCGATGCTGCGGCCGCGGAAGGGGATGGCCTCGGGCGGGGTCGGACGGTGGCCGGTGAGGCGGAACCACTCCTCCTCCATCGCCGCGTCGGTGACACCGCCGAGCGGCATGCGCCAGACCTCGTCGCCTTCCGTCTTGGTCAGACGGTAGTCGTTGGGCGAGAGGAGTTCGAAGACGTCGGTGTGGCGGCCGAGGAGGTCGACGAAGGGCAGGAACAGGGCGCGGTTGAGGCCGCCCCAATAGAGGCGTTGCGGCGCCACGTTGGAGGTGGCGACCACCACCACGCCCAGTTCGAAGAGCTTCTGGAACAGCCGGCCGAGGATCATGGCGTCGGCGATGTCGTAGACGGCGAACTCGTCGAAGCAGAGCAGGCGCGTTTCGGCGGCGATCTCCTCGGCGACCGGGGCGATCGGATCGTTGCCCTGGCGGTGGCCGTCGAGGATGGCGCGGCGGGCGCGATGGATGCGGTCCTGGGTGTCGGCCATGAAGGCGTGGAAATGCGCCCGGCGCTTGCGCGACACCGTCGAGCACTCGAAGAACAGATCCATCAGCATGGTCTTGCCGCGGCCGACGGCGCCGTGGACGTAGAGACCGCGCAGCGCCTCGCGCTTCGGCGCACGGCGGCTGAACAGCCAGCCGAGGGCCGAGCCCTTGGCGGCGAGATCGGACTGGGCGAGGGCGCGGTCGAGGTCGTCGAGGCGGCGGGCGAGTTCGGCCTGGAGCGGGTCGTAGGCGATGGCGCGCGTGTCGACCAGCGCCTGATAGCGCCCGACGACGGTACGGCTTGCGTCCTCGCTCTGCGGCATGGGGCGCGACCCTCTCTCAACCCCGGGCGACCGAGCGCCGCCTGCGGCGATCTCGGTCGGCAACGGAGGTAGCGATCGGGTGGGGGGAAGTCAAAGCGACGGCTCTGCGACTTCGGTCGAATGCGGCGCTTCCGCGCCGGGGGTCGAATGCGGCGCTTCCGCGCCGGGGGTCGAATGCGGCGCTTCCGCGCCGGGGGCCGAATGCGGTCGCTCGGTGAGGGATCGTGGCGGAGAGATCTTCGGGCCGGCGGTGCGGGACGGGGCTCATTCGCCGTCGGCGGTGGGCTCGAGGCGGGCGGCGCCGAGGCGGCGGACGTTGTCGCGCAGACGGCCGCGGATCGGCTCGAGCGCGGCGGCGGCGACGCGGAAGGCGACGTCGACCGGCAGACGTCGTTCGGTCATGCTGCGACCGACGGTGAGGCCGGCCTCGAGCGTGGCGGCGACGGCGCTCTGGGCCATCGCGTCGAACTTCTCGACGACCATCCGCACCGGTTCGCCGGCCGGCGCCGACTTCGGATCGGCGAGCGCTGCGAAGGCCGCGTCGGTCCTCAGTGCGATCACCATCGGCGACAGGCGGGCGATCTCGCCCATCGCTTCAACCACGCCGGCCATGCCGAGCGAGGTGGTTCCGAGTAGCGGCTGGAGCAGGCGCAGCGGCATGCGAACGTCTCCGAGGGCTTCGGCTCGCCCGCGCAGGACGACGGTCGGGCGGCCGAATTTCCTTTCCTAGATAACCTTTGCGCGGCGCGAGCGAAAGGGCTTTGCTGCACTGCAGCATAGATTCCGGCGAAATCGGTCCCCGTGTCGATCGCGCCCGATCCGCGAAAACCGCGGTTTCCGGTCGCCATCGTCCTGGTCGGCGGCGGTGGGCGATGCTGCGTTGCGACTTCGCGACGCGGCGCGGTCTTGGCGAAGCGAGCCGGATCCGATATGCGAGAGGCGCGTCGCCGCGATGGCGAGACAGGGAGGTGTCGAGATTGGCCGAAGCGCTCAGTCCGTCCGCCGTCGAAGCGGCTCTCGCCCGCATCCGTCCGCATGTGCGCCACACGCCGGTGATGACGGTCGAGGGCGCCGCCTTCGGCCTCGCCGAACCGGTGAGCCTCAAGCTCGAGCTCTTCCAGCACACCGGC
This sequence comes from uncultured Alphaproteobacteria bacterium, assembly GCA_937873675.1. GTDB lineage: Bacteria > Pseudomonadota > Alphaproteobacteria > Rhizobiales > Ancalomicrobiaceae > CALBKH01. Next base: position 4,754 of record CALMYM010000076.1, read on the forward strand.
TCGTTCAAGAGCCGCGGCGCCTTCAACAATCTTCTCGCCCGTCAGGTGCCGAAGGCCGGGGTGACCGCGGCCTCGGGCGGCAATCACGGCGCGGCGGTGGCCTATGCGGCGGCCTGCCTCGGCCATCGCGCCCGCGTCTTCGTGCCGACGGTGTCGAGCCCGGTGAAGGTCGATCGCATCCGTTCCTACGGCGCCGAGGTGGTGGTGGCGGGTGAACGCTACGCCGACGCGGCGCTGTTGTCGGAGGCCTACGCCCGCGAGAGCGGCGCCCTCGTCGTCCACCCCTACGACAGCCCCTACACGATCGCCGCCCAGGGCAGCGTCGGGCTCGAATGGGAGGAGGACGCGCACGACGGCCTCGACACGGTCCTGGTCGCCGCCGGCGGTGGTGGGCTCGTCGCCGGCATCGCGCTGTGGTTCGCCGGGCGGACCAAGGTGGTGGCGGTCGAACCGCGCGGCTCCTCGGCCCTTCATGCGGCGCTCGCCGCCGGCCGACCGGTCGACGTCGAGGTGGAATCGATCGCCGTCGACAGTCTCGGCGCCAAGCGGGTCGGCGATCTCGTCCACATGATCGCTTCGAGCCACGTCGACCAGTCGGTGCTGGTGCCCGACAGCGCCATCGTCGAGGCGCAGCGTCGGCTGTGGAAGAGCCTGCGCATCGCCGCCGAACCCGGCGGTGCGGCGGCGCTCGCCGCGCTTCTGGCCGGCGCCTATCGACCGGCGCGGGGAGAACGCGTCG
>CALMYM010000077.1 GCA_937873675.1 uncultured Alphaproteobacteria bacterium
CGCCTGGTTCCACGGCTCGCCGACGCAGTAGCCCATGATGGTGCCGGCCTCCATGGTCGCCGGCATCTGCGGCGGGGGCGTGACCGAGAGCAGCGCCTCGGCCAGGATCTGGCCGGAGACGTTCTCGGCCGAGTAGAAGCCGGGATGCACGCCGCCGGCGGCGAGCCAGTAGCGCAGTTCGTAATTGTGGGTGGAGACCGGGAACACCATGCCCATGTTGAAGGCCTTGCCGTCGGCCTTCAGTTTGTCGATCACCGGCTTCAGCGCGGCGGCCGAGATCGGGTGCTCCGGCTTGCCGTCGGCCCCCGCCTTGAGGTTCTTCTTCATCTCGGCCCAGATGGCGTTCGAGACGGTGATGGCGTTGCCGTTGAGGTCCATCGACAGCGGCGTGATGACGTCCGCCTGGGTGCCGAAGCCGATGGTCGCGCCGATCGGCTGGCCGGCCAGCATGTGCGAGCCGTCGAGTTCGCCGGTGATGACGCGGTCGAGCAGCACCTTCCAGTTGGCCTGCGCCTCGAGGCTGACCTGGAGCCCCTCGTCGTCGAAGAAGCCCTTCTCCAGCGCGATGGCGAGCGGCGCCATGTCGGTGAGCTTGATGAAGCCGAGCTTGACCACGTCCTTCTCGAGCTTCAGCGGCGCGGCCAACGCCCTGGAGACGACCGAGGTCGAGGCGAGCGTCGCGGCGCCGATGGCGGCGGCGGAAAGAAGGAAGCGGCGGCGCGAGAGAGTGAACGTACGGTTCGACATGAGTGCCCCTCGGTTTCGATCGGTTGCGGATCGTCACGAGGGTCGGCGCCGAGTTCGGGGGTGGCGACGACCCGGCACCGTTCCCCGCCTGTCGTCGCGCCTTCATCGGGAAAGGGAGCGCGCGAACCGCCGGGACGATGCCATCCGTGACTGAGAACCCGACGCTGGGTTCCGATCCGTTGGACGGTGGGTCGTCGTTGACCGCCTCTCTCGATGCAGGGGTCGTGCCAACCTTCGCGAAATGCCGATTCCTCAAATGAATCAAATGAAGGAGGCGAAGGTCCGACGATCGGCGCCATGCCCGCCGCTCGAGCGAACGGCACCGCAACATGAGCGAATGCACATGAATCGGGCAGCGCAACAAAGTTGCCCAGATTTCGACCCGGGGCCGACGGGGCCGGTCACGTATCGGAAGACACCCGACGAGGACGATGCGTCCACCGGCTCCGAGCGGCGATCGCGGTCTCGTCACGGCGTCGGCCCGCCGCCCTCGACCCGCCCCGCGGACGAGGCGTCCGTGGATGCGCTGGAATATCGATGTCGTACCGCCGATCGCGGTGGTTCCGTCGTGAAAGATGCCGCCGAAATCGAGGGAAAACCGGCCGATTGATCTATCGCATGGCGTAACTTGGAAACGATATATAAGTTTATCCTCATATTTCACGGCGCTGCCGTGGCGCCGAAGATCCTGGGACCGGTCCTGCTCCGTCCCGGCGGGAGCGGTCCACCGGGGATCTGATCGAGGAGATCGGATCATGACGAGAACGCCGCCGACCCGGAGCGCCAATGCCTCGACCGCCGCCGTGGAGGCGGTGTTGCGGGCCGAGGGGGCGGCGGAGGAGCGTATCCGGCAAGCCCGTCGAGACGCCGCCGCCATGGTCGCCGCCGCCAGAGCGCGCGAAGAGGCCATCGCCCGCCGCGCCGACGCCCGTATCTCCCGCGTCCACATCGCCTACATGGCTCGCATCGATCAGGAGATCGCGCGTCTCGAAGCCTTGCTCGCACCCGCCCCGGGGGCGGGGTCCGACGAGGCCGAGGTCGCGGTCCTGACGCGGGTGATCGAGCGTTTGGCCGGCGAGTTGACGGGGCGGACCGATGAGAGCGTCGCGTGACTTCGCCTATGCGCAGGCCCGCCTGCAGGCTCGTCACGGCGAGCGGTTGCAGGACGGCGACTGGCGGGCGCTCGAAGCCGCCCGCTCGGCTCGCCTCCATCTCGAACGCGCCCGCGCCACCGCATTGCGCCGCCATTGCGAACGTCTCGACGCCGCACTCTCCGGCCACGCCCTCGAGGCGGTGCTGCGTCGCGAGGCCGAACGAGCCGTCCGCGAGGTCGCCGATTGGCTGCCGCCGCACTGGCGCCCCGCCGTCCTGTGGCTCGCCTTCCTGCCGGTTCTGCCGCTCCTCGACGCGGCGCTGAGAGGGGAGCCCCTGCCCGAATGGGCGGCGGACGAACCGATCCTCGCCCCGCTCGTCGGCCTCGAACCGTCGGCGCGTGCCGCCATCCTCGCCAACTCTCCGGCCGAACCGGTGGTCCCGTCCTACGACGACGAAGCGTCGACCGTCGCCGACCTCTGGGTCGCCGAATGGGTTCGGCGCCTGCCCGGCGGCATGGGCGAAAACCGTGAGATCGGGGATCTGATCGCGGCCGTGAGGCGCACCGCCGCCGAGGGGGCGACGCTCGCCCACCAGGATCAGCCGACCCGCGCCGCGATCGAGCGGATCCTGGCGCGCGCCTTCCGCGCCGGCGCCGGCACCGCACTCGCCGCCGTCGCCCATCTCGGGCTGCTCTTCGTCGATCTCGAACGGCTGCGTGGCGGCATTCTGCGTCGTGCCCTGTTCGACGAAGCCCATGGCGAGGAGGCCGCATGACCTTCCGTCCGCGCCCCACCCGCTGGTTCGAAGTGCTCACCGTCGGCACCGACGCGCCGCTGGCGCTCGAGGCTCTCGCCGAGACCGGAGCGGTCGAGCTCGAGGTGGAGGCCGGTGCGACGCGGCGCTCGCTCCTGCCCGACACCGCCGCCCTGCTCGACGCCTTCCGCCGGCTCGCCCGCACTCACGGCACCCATTGGCCGAAGGCCGCGCCGCTCGCCCATCGCCCCGATCATCCGCGCCGGATGCTCGAGGCCGCCTGGGCGCGGCTCACCGCCTGGCGCAAGGAGGCCGACCCGATCATCCGCGCCATCGAGGCGAAGGTGCGCGAGGCCGAAGACCTCGAGATGCTGCGCGCCGCGCTCCGCGACATCGGCGACGATTGCCCCGATCCGGCCGAACTCGCCGACGTCGGCCCGCGACTGGCGGCGCGCCTCTGTCGCCTGCCTTCCGGTATCCGTCTGCCCGAGCCGCCGGCCCACACCCTGGTCGAGACCTGGGAAGGTCTCGACGCCGACCACGCCCTGGTCCTCGGCCCGCGCCAGGAGGTGGCCGAGGTCGAGGCGCTGATCCCCGCCCTCGAAGGCCGTGTCGTGCCGCTGCCCGATTGGCTGCCGGTGACGCCGGAGGGCGCCCGCGCCGCGGTCGAGGCCAGGATCGAACGGCTCACCATCGAACGCCACACCGCGGAGACCCGGCTCGCCAAGCTCCCCCATCGTCACGGTCTCGCCGAGGCCCTGGGCGATTTCGCCCTCGTCGACTGGCTCGCCCGCAACGCCGCCGACGTCGCCGGCTCCGACCGCCTCGCCTGGATCACCGGCTGGACCACCGACGAGGACGGCGATGTCCTGCGCGCCGCTCTCGACCGGCGCGCCGTCCGCGGCCTCGTGCGCATCCTGCCCGATCCGCCCGGCACCGAGGCGCCGCTGGTTCTGCACAATCCGCCGTGGGTCAGGCCCTTCGAGGTCTTCGCCTCGCTCCTCGGCACCCCCGACCGCGCCGAAGCCGGCGCCAGCCCGCTCCTCGCCGTCGTCGCGCCGCTGATGTTCGGCTTCATGTTCGGCGATGTCGGCCAGGGTCTGGTGTTGATCGGCGCCGGCCTCCTGCTGCGCCGTCGGATGCCGCTTCTGGCGCTCCTGGTGCCCGGCGGCGTCGCGGCGGTGGGCTTCGGCTTCCTCTTCGGTTCGGTCTTCTGCCTCCAGGATCCCGTTCCCGCCCTGCGGCTCCAT
>CALMYM010000078.1 GCA_937873675.1 uncultured Alphaproteobacteria bacterium
CTCGCCCCCCAGCGGGTTCCCCTCGCCCCGCGCGCCCCGTAGCTGCGGGTTGCGGCGCTGCTGCTCCCCCGGCCGGCCCTCGGGCTTGGGGACGGCAAGGGGAACAACCCCTCGTCGATGACCTTCGGCGTGCTGCCGCTGACCGACCCCTTCGTGGTGCTGCAGATGTTGGTGGCCCGGCACTGGCCCGAAGGGCTGGCGCTGATCGGCGCGCTCATCGTCCTCGCCTTCTATGCGCTGGTCTCCGGGCGCGTCTTCTGCTCCTGGGTCTGCCCGATCAACCCGGTGACCGACCTCGCCTTCTGGACGCGCGAGAAGCTCGGTCTCCAGGCCAAGGGCTGGCAGCCGCGCCCCGGTACCCGCTGGTTCGTCCTGGCGATGGCGCTGGTCGTCTCGGCCGTCACCGGCGCGATCGCCTGGGAACTGGTCAATCCGATCACCATGGCCTTCCGCGTCGTGGTCTTCGGCTCGGCCGCGAGCGCCGCCTTCGTCGCCGCCGTCTTCTTCTTCGACGTCTTCGTGGCGCGGCACGGCTGGTGCTCACATCTCTGTCCGGTCGGGGCGTTCTACGGCCTGATCGGCTCCGGCGGGCTCCTCCGGGTCTCGGCCGAACGCCGAGCCGCCTGCGACCACTGCATGGACTGCTACGCGGTCTGCCCGGAACCGCACGTCATCTCTCCGGCCCTCGAGGGTGCCAAGAAGGGGCTCTCGCCGGTCATCCTGTCACGCGATTGCACCGCCTGCGGACGCTGCATCGATGTGTGCGACCGTACCGTCTTCCGCTTCACCCATCGCTTCGACGTATCCGAGACCGCAGAGGGGGGTACCCACCGGTCGAACTGTTCGGGAGAAAAACAATGAGGATCATGTTCGTCGCGGCGCTCGGCCTCGTCGCCGGTCTGAGCTTCGGTATCGCTTCGGCGTCCGCCCAGGAGGTCAAGTCGCTGCGCGGAGCCGCCCCGCAAGCCGAGGTCACGGTGCCGGAAACCGCGCACCAGAACGTCTCGGGTCGCTTCGATCGCGCCTATCGCCAGCAGCCGCCGCTGATCCCCCATCAGATCGATCGCTATCAGATCGACCTCAAGGCCAATCAGTGCCTGAGCTGCCACGACTGGTCGACCGCCGCCAAGAACGGCGCCCCGACCCTGTCGATGACCCACTATCTCGATCGTGACGGCCACCAGACCGACACCGTCGCCGGGACCCGTTGGTTCTGCAACCAGTGTCACGGGCCGCAGGCCGACGCCAAGGAACTGGTCGAGAACACCTTCAAGCCGTCCTCCACCGTCAAGTGAGCGGCGAGACGTCTGAACGGATCCCTCGGGCCTCGCGGAACGGAGCGCTGGAACCATGACCGATACGAACACGAGCGCCACCCGGCCGGGTTTCCTCCGGCGCCTGTGGACGACCTTCTGGACACCGGCGGCGCGCACCGCCCTCGGTGTGCTTCTCATCGTCGGCTTCGTCGGCGGTGTCGTCGTCTGGGGCGGCTTCAACTGGGCGTTGGAGCTCACCAACACGGAGACCTTCTGCATCTCGTGTCACGAGATGAAGGAGAACGTCTACGCCGAGTACAAGCAGACGCCGCACTTCCAGAACGGCTCCGGCGTGCGCGCCACCTGCCCCGACTGCCACGTGCCGAAGGAGTGGACGCACAAGATCATCCGTAAGATCCAGGCTTCCAACGAGCTGTGGGGCCATTTCGTCACCCAGTCGATCTGGACCAAGGAGAAGTTCGACGCTCGCCGCATCGAACTCGCCAAGCACGAATGGAAGCGGATGAAGGAGACCAACAGTCGCGAGTGCCGCAACTGCCACAACTTCGACTACATGGACTTCACCAAGCAGGAGACCCGGGCGGGCAAGCAGCATCAGACCGCGCTCGACCAGGGCAAGACCTGCATCGACTGCCATCAGGGCATCGCCCATCGTCTCCCGCAGGGTGGCCGCGAAGCCTATGAGGAGATGTTGAAGACCATGAAGTGATCCGTCTCGCGACGGTGACGCGGTGGCCGATCGAAGCGGGTCGCGCGACACCGGGCCGATGATGTAGAAGTGACGGGCCGCCCCGAAAGGGACGGCCCGTTCTTTCGTACCCGCAGCGAAGGTGTCCCGACACGATGGCTTCCCGACTCAGAACGGCGCTCGACGCGGCCGATCTCGACAAGGTGAACTGTTCGCCGCTCTTCGCCCATCTCGGCGAGGACGTGGCCCGCGTCGTGATCGGTGATCGCGAACCCAAGACCTACGAGCGCGGCCGCTCGATCTTCCTCCAGGGCGATCCGGCCGACGCCTTCTTCCTGGTGCTCGACGGTTGGGTGAAGCTGTTCCGCGCCATGCCCGACGGCGGCGAAGCCGTGGTGGCGGTGATGGCGCCGGGCGAGTGCTTCGCCGAAGCCGTGATGTTCATCGGCGGGCGCTATCCGGTGGCGGCCGAGGCGGTGACCGACTGCCGCCTGCTGCGCGTCGAGGCTCGGGCCGTGCGCGCCGCCATGCAGGCCGATCCGCGCGTCGCCTCCGCCCTCC
>CALMYM010000079.1 GCA_937873675.1 uncultured Alphaproteobacteria bacterium
ACCCCTGACCTCTTGAATGCCATTCAAGCGCTCTCCCAACTGAGCTATGGCCCCGAATTCCCGGCCGGGCTTGGGAACCCCCGGCGACGGCGGCGATCTCTAATGGCATCGCCGCCGGTGATCAAGTCCTAATTCGCCGCGGCGGTCGGATTTTTCGCAGATCGTCGCGAAAACCTCGCCAAAGCGCGGGAAATCCTCGGGATTTCCCTTTCGAGCGACGGCCCGGGAGCTCAGCGCTCCTCGTCCTCGCCCTCGACGTCGATGTCGATGCCCTCGATGTCGCCGTCGTCCTCTTCCTCCTCGAGGAAGGTGTCGTCTTCGCCACCGATGTCGCCGATGTCCTCGTCCTCGATGTCGTCGGGGACGTCCTCACCGCCGCCCTGCTCGGCGTCGGCCTCCTCGAGGGAGACGAAGTCGACCGGCAGGCTCTCTTCGGTCTCGGTCTCTTCCTCTTCGACCGGCGCGGGCTTGGCGCGCGCCTGGACGGCGGTCGCGGTGAAGACCGTGCCGCACTTGGGACAGACGATCGGGTTGCGATCGAGGTCGTAGTACTTGGAGCCGCAGGAGGGGCAGAGGCGCTTGGTGCCGAGTTCGGGTTTCGCCACGGATCGTCTCACGAAGATGATGTAGAAAGTCACCCCCCTTGGTCCGAAGCCGGGCGCGTGTCAATACCGAATCGATCACAGGTCGGGGTCGAAGGGACGGGAAGCGCCCTCGCCGGCGCTCCTTTCACCGCCGTGGCCGGCCGGCGCGCGGGGTGACGACGCCGTTCCTTCCGTGATAGGAGGAGCCCTCCTCCCACCGACCCTCACGACGGTTTCCCGCCGATGGCTCACGCCGGAACGCCCTCTCCCCTCTCCTCCTCGCCCCGCGGGGCGCTCGTCGGGCGCATCCGCGTGCCCGGCGACAAATCGATCTCGCATCGCTCGCTGATGTTCGGCGCGGTGGCGGTCGGCGAGACGACGATCGAGGGGCTGCTCGAGGCCGACGACGTGCTCGGCACCGGCGCCGCCATGCGGGCGCTCGGCGCCACCGTGACGCGCACCGGCGAGGGCGCCTGGACGGTCGCCGGTCTCGGCGTCGGTGGCCTGCTCGAACCGGAACACGTGCTCGACTTCGGCAACGCCGGCACCGGCTCGCGCCTGACCATGGGTCTGGTCGGCGGCCATGCGATCGCCGCCACCTTCGTCGGCGACGCGTCGCTGTCGCGCCGGCCGATGGGCCGGGTGCTGAACCCGTTGCGCGAGATGGGCGTCGAGGTGATCGCGCGGGCCGGCGACCGGCTGCCGTTGTCGATCAAGGGACCGAAGGCGCTCACCCCGATCACCTACCGGGTGCCGATGGCCTCGGCGCAGGTGAAGTCGGCGGTGCTGCTCGCCGGCCTCAACGCCCCCGGCGTCACCACGGTGATCGAGCCGATCGCCACCCGCGACCACACCGAGCGGATGCTCGAGGGCTTCGGCGCCGACCTCTCGGTGACCATCGGGTCGGCGGGCGAGCGCATCATCCGCCTCGAGGGCCGGCCGGAGCTGAAGCCGCAGCACGTCGTCGTGCCGGGCGATCCGTCGTCGGCGGCCTTCGCCATCGTCGCCGGGCTGATCGTGACGGGCTCGGACGTCACCGTCGAGAACGTGCTGCTCAATCCGCTGCGGACCGGGCTCTTCCAGACGCTGATCGAGATGGGCGCCGATCTCGTGATCGAGAACGAGCGGACCTCGGGTGGCGAGCGCATCGGCGACGTGCACGTGCGCGCCTCGAAGCTGAAGGGCGTCGTGGTGCCGCCGGACCGTGCCCCGTCGATGATCGACGAATATCCGGTCCTGGCGATCGCCGCCGCCTTCGCCGAGGGCGAGACGGTGATGGACGGGCTCGAGGAGCTCAGGGTCAAGGAGAGCGACCGGCTCGCCGCCGTCGCCCGCGGGCTCGAGGCCAACCGTATCGAGTGCCGCGAGGGCGAGGCGAGCCTCGTCGTCGCCGGGCGGCAGGCCGGGGTGAGGATCGGCGGTGGCACCGTCGCCA
>CALMYM010000080.1 GCA_937873675.1 uncultured Alphaproteobacteria bacterium
GGCGCCGGGAGTGAGGTGGATGCGTTCGGCGATGACCCGATCGACGACATCAGCGTCGAGGCCGGCGAGGAGGGCGACGCGTTCGCGCAATGCCGGCTCGAAGTCGATCTCGCCCTGCATGGCGCGCTCGGTGATCGCTGCGATGTGGTCCTTGAGGCCGACTTCCGCGGCGAGTTCGTCGATGCACTCCTGGCCGATCATGGTGGAGTCCATGTCGGCGATCAGCAGCCCCTTGGCGCGGCCGGCGAGCTTCTGCACCACCACGTCGATCGGCGCGGAAAGATGCGCCCGCAGATCCTCGGCGACCTGCTTCTCGCTGCCCGGCTCGAGCGTCACGAAGACGTCGGTCGCGATCCCAGCGGCGAGCGTGGCCGTGCCGGTGGCGCCGAGACGGGCGGCGGCGGCGTCGATCACGGCGGCGGTCACCGCCGGCGAGGTCGGCGCGGAGATCAGGGTTGCAACATGGGTCATGATCGAGAACAAGCTCATGAGCCGGCAGGCGAGGGGCCCGGCGCGACGAGGGTACGGAAGACGGCCGCATGACGAAACGTGACGGGCACACTCCCGCGGGCGCGGTGCTTATCGCAGGACCGACGGCGAGCGGCAAGTCGGCCGCGGCGCTACGGTTGGCCGCGGTGCACGACGGCGTGGTGGTGAACACCGACTCGATGCAGATCTACGAAGGCTTGCGCATCCTCACCGCCCGGCCGAGCCCGGCGGAGGAGGCGGCGGCGCCGCATCGGCTCTATGGCCACGTCGATCCGGCGCGCGGCTACTCGGTCGCCGATTGGCTCGCCGAGGTGGCGACCGTGCTCGCCGAGATCCGGACGGTGGGGCGGCTGCCGATCTTCGTCGGCGGCACCGGGCTCTATTTCGAAGCGCTGACCAAGGGGCTCGCGGCGGTGCCGGAGATCCCGGCGGAGGTGAGGGCGCATTGGCGGGCGAAAGCCGAGCGGATCGGCGCGGCGGGGCTCCATGCGGCATTGGCGCGTCGCGATCCGGTCATGGCGGAGCGGCTCAGGCCGACGGATACGCAGCGGCTGACCCGGGCGCTCGAGGTGATCGAGGCGACCGGGCGCTCGCTCGCCGACTGGCAGGCGGCGCCGAATTCCGCGCCGCTGGTGGCGCCGGAAGACGCGCTGCGCATCGTACTCGAACCGGAGCGGGCGGAGTTGCACCGGCGGATCGCGACGCGCTTCGCCGCGATGATCGAGGCGGGAGCGGTCGAGGAGGCGGCCGCCTTCGTGGGCCGCGGACTTCGCCCCGAGATGCCGGCGATGCGCGCGATCGGGGTGGCATCCCTCGCCGACGTCGCGGCGGGGCGGACGAAGCTCGCGACCGGCATCGAGCGCGGCATCGTCGAGACCCGGCAATATGCGAAACGCCAGTCGACGTGGTTCCGCGGGCGGATGGCCGATTGGACGCGGGCGGAGACGGTGGAAGCGGCGGTGGCGATGGTCGAAAAGCGGCCGGTTTCCTGATATGTTCGGCGCATGAACCGATCCGACGTCGTCTCCCGCCTGAAGGACCATGCCGATGCACTGCGCGAGCGCGGTGTCGTCGGACTGCACCTCTTCGGCTCGACGCTGCGCGACGAAGCCGGACCGGACAGCGACGTCGATCTCTTCCTCGACTACGACCCTTCGACGAAGTTTTCGCTCTTCGATCTCGCCGATCTCGGATTGATGCTCGAGGACATGCTCGGAACGCGGGTCGACCTGACGACGCGCGACAGCCTCCATCCGCAACTGAAGGCGGGGATCGAGGCGACGGCGGAGCGGATCCTTTGAGTGCCGATCGTGCAGAGCTGGCGCTTTCGGAAATTCTCGACGAGATCCGTTGGCTCGAGGGCAGGGTCGTGGGGACGACGTTCGAGATGTTCGTCGGCGATCGGACCCTTCGCTATGCCGTCGAGCGCTCGATCGAGATCATCTCCGAGGCGAGCCGGCGCATCCCGGAGGAGGCCAAGGCGCATCGGCCGGATATTCCGTGGCGCGCGATCGCGGGCGTCGGCAACATCCTGCGGCACGAATATCATGCCGTTGCACCGCGGATCGTCTGGGACGTCGTCGCTCGGGATCTTTCCGGCCTCGCCAGGGCGGTAGAGGAGATCTCGCGCCGGCTCGAAATGAAGCCGGGCTCGCGATGAAACGCGAACGAACATCGTCCGCCCTTTCCCCCACTTGACCGCGCGCCCGCTCCCGTCTACGGTCCGCGCGACCGAAAGTAAGAGGACTTCGCGCCGCCATGTCGCGCAAGATCATTCTCGTAGTTCTGCCGCGCGCCGCCGACGGGGTCTGAGGACCTCGGCGAGACAAGCGAGCGCGCGGAAAACCAGGCCCCCATCGGGGCCTTTTTTATTACCCGGAACGTCCCCACACCCAAGCCACACCCCGTCGACGAGCGACGCGAAAGGACCGGAGAAGACCCATGTCACGGCAGATGACCGGAGCGGAAATGGTGATCGCAGCCCTGCAGGATCAGGGCGTCGAGGTGCTCTTCGGCTATCCGGGCGGATCGGTGCTGCCGATCTACGACGAGATCTTCAAGCAGGAGAAGATCCGCCACGTCCTCGTCCGCCACGAACAGGGCGCGGTCCACGCGGCGGAAGGCTATGCGCGTTCGACCGGTAAGGTCGGCGCCGTCCTCGTCACCTCCGGTCCGGGCGCGACCAACGCCGTCACCGGCCTCACCGATGCGCTGCTCGACTCGATCCCGCTGGTCTGCATCACCGGGCAGGTTCCGACGCATCTCATCGGCAACGACGCCTTCCAGGAGTGCGACACCGTCGGCATCACCCGGCCGTGCACCAAGCACAACTGGCTGGTCAAGCGCATCGAGGACCTGCCGCGCATCCTGCACGAGGCCTTCCACGTGGCGAAGTCGGGCCGTCCCGGTCCGGTCGTCATCGACATCCCGAAGGACGTCCAGTTCGCCACCGGCACCTATCACGGCCCGAAGAACATCCAGCACAAGACCTATCGTCCGAAGGTCAAGGGCGACATGGATGCGATCCGCCACGCCGTTCAGATGATCGGCAAGGCGCATCGGCCGATCTTCTACACCGGCGGCGGCGTCATCAACTCGGGGCCGCACGCCAGCCAGCTGCTGCGTGAACTGGTCAAGACGACCGGCTTCCCGATCACCTCGACGCTGATGGGTCTCGGCGCCTATCCGGGCAACGACGAGCAGTTCCTCGGCATGCTGGGCATGCACGGCACGCTCGAAGCCAACATGGCGATGCACGAGTCGGATCTGATCATCTGCGTCGGCGCCCGCTTCGACGACCGCATCACCGGTCGCCTCGACGCCTTCGCGCCGCACGCCAAGAAGATCCACATCGACATCGACCCGTCGTCGATCAACAAGATCATCAAGGTCGACGTGCCGATCGTCGGCGACGTCGGCCATGTCCTCGAGGACATGATCCGGGTGTGGAAGCAGACCCAGCCGACCATCGACAAGGCGGCGCTGCAGAAGTGGTGGGACAAGATCGCGGTGTGGCGTGGCCGCAAGTGCCTCGCCTATCGCGCCTCCGACGAGATCATCAAGCCGCAGTACGCCATCCAGCGGCTGCAGGAGGCGGTCAAGGGCAAGGACGTCTACTTCACCACGGAAGTCGGCCAGCACCAGATGTGGGCGGCGCAGTTCCTGAAGTTCGACGAGCCGAACCGGTGGATGACCTCGGGCGGCCTCGGCACCATGGGTTACGGCATTCCGGCGGCGGTCGGCGTGCAGATGGCCCATCCGGGCAGCCTCGTCATCGACATCGCCGGCGAGGCCTCGGTGATGATGACCATGCAGGAGATCTCGACGGCGGTGCAGTACCGCCTGCCGATCAAGATCTTCATCCTGAACAACCACTACATGGGCATGGTCCGGCAGTGGCAGGAGCTGCTGCACGGCGGGCGCTATTCGGAGAGCTACTCGGAGGCGCTGCCCGACTTCGTCAAGCTCGCCGACGCCATGGGCGGCGTCGGCATCCGCTGCGAGAAGCCGTCGGAACTCGATGCGGCGATCGCCGAGATGATCGCGGTGAAGAAGCCGGTGATCTTCGACTGCGTCGTCGATCCGGCGGAGAACTGCTTCCCGATGATCCCGTCGGGCAAGGCGCACAACGAGATGCTCTTCGGTGAGGCGGTCGAGAACATCGGCGACGTCATCGACGAGAAGGGCAAGATGCTGGTGTGAGGCGCGCGCGGGCGAGAGCCCGCGCCCTTCGATCCGATCTGTGAACGTCACTTCGAGAGCACCGAGACATCGTCATGAACACCACGCACTATCCTTCGGCCCACATCTTCCAGAGCCCCGAAACCCACACGCTTTCGGTCGTCGTCGACAACGAACCGGGCGTTCTCGCCCGTGTCGTCGGCCTGTTCTCCGGCCGCGGCTACAACATCGAGTCGCTGACCGTGTCGGAGACCGAGCACGAGAAGCACCTCTCCCGCATCACCATCGTCACCACCGGCACGCCGATGGTGATCGAGCAGATCAAGAACCAGCTCGACCGACTGGTGCCGGTGCACCGCGTCGTCGACCTGACGGTCTCCGGCAAGGTGCTGGCGCGCGAGTTGGCGCTGATCAAGGTGAAGGGCAAGGGCGAGGCCCGCGTCGAGGCGCTGCGCCTCGGCGACGCCTTCCGCGCCCGCGTCGTCGACGCCACCACCGAGAGCTTCGTCTTCGAGATCACCGGCAAGTCCGACAAGATCGACGAGTTCGTCGGCCTGATGGGCCCGCTCGGTCTGGTCGAATACTCCCGAACCGGCGTCGCCGCGATCTCGCGCGGGCCGGAAGCGAGCTGAGTGACGCTTCCGCCGCCGGTCGGCCGTGGTCGGCCGGCGGTGAGGGGCGCGCGGGACGATGCTGCCGTCGCGCGTCACCGCGCCCGGTCTCGGCTCCTGTCCGGTATCCCGGCAGCGTCGGCGACGTCGGAGCGACCACACCGGGGGCGATCGGCCAACCGATCGAAGGATCGGTCACGAACTCGTTCGTGCCGCGGTAGGCGATCATCTTCGTCCCGGTAGCGAGATCGCCGACGGGTTTTTCGAGTTCGTATGCGACCGCGGAAAATCCTGCAGCAGTAGAACCTGGAGGGGTGTCGTATCCTAGATGCCTGGCAAAACCCATATCGGCTCCCAAATCTAGAATTTTGGGATCAACTCCTTGATTATACGCATCCAATTCCAAGATCTCCAACAGTTGCGCGGTGTCCAAGATCATTCCGTCCCCATTCGGAAATCGCCGTGGTGAATTTCTGCACTCAAAGTCGGATTGCTGGGATCGCTCGCCTTGACGAGGCTCGGCTCCGGATAGCGTCCCAACCATTTCAGTTGATTTCCGATCCCCTCCGTCACCGGTTCGCCGGCGAGAGACCGGGGCCAGCCGAGGCGATCGAAGATCGGCCACCCGGTCGGCACGATCCGGATCGTCGCCCGCTGGAGCCGGACCCCTTGGCCGAAACTCGCGACGAGATTGGTCGGGTCGACCTTTTCGACCGACCTCGGATCGGCGAGGTCGCGAAATCGCACCATCAGCGGCAGGTCGTTCAGGTCGAGCGACACCGGCGGCCGCGACGGCGTCATGGCTTGCAACATCACCGACGTGACGCTGCCGACGGATCGACCTGCGAAATAGCGCGACACCAGATGCGCAGCATCCAACCCTCTCCCGCCTCGGGGGTCCTGCCGTAACAACAGGAAGAAGATCCCACGCTCACCGAGATCGAGCACGACTGCTTCACCGCGAACCGAAACGTCCCACGGAACACCCGTCAGTCTGGCGAGGACACCCTGGCTGCGCCAATGGGTCTCGATCACCCCGGAGCCGGTGACCTCTCGCCCGTCGACCTCGGCGACCAGCGTCAGGCGATAGCGGATCGTCCAAGCCGGAAAGGCGATCTGGATGACGATCCAGCCGACGACGAAGGCGATCGCCAGATTGCGGACGAGCGTCACCGCGGACTGCAGGGTCGTCGTCATGTATTCCCGAGTCGGCATCATGGGTCGCGTCTCCGCCGGGTGGGGCACGTCGCACCGGGCGAGGGCGCGAACCTTCGAGGGAGCCGCCGGTCGATCGGTGCCGCGCGCGTGCGCGGAGCATGTCGAGCGCAGGCCGACGGAGGCGAGATCCGTCGGAGGCCGGGCCTCACCGAGCCGACCGGTCGGCGAAGGTGGAGCCCCCTCGCGCCGCCACGCTCGACCGGACGGCGGATCCGTCCCGCCCACCCGTGGATCCGGACGCGTCGCCGCCGCCGCGATCATGCGACGGCAAGTGTAACGCAAAGGTGGAGATGACGGGCGAAATATCGGAAAACGTGTCTTCGATGCCACCACCGAGTGTGTCGTCTTCGAGGTCGGCGGCTCGCTTCCGCGGTTTCGTTTTCGGCGATGACGGGTTTCGTAACTTCGCCGGCGGCTTCGTCTTCGCTATGTTCGCCGCCGTTCGGACGAGGTCGGGGGTTCGCGGGCGATGTGGGACTGGGTGGTACGGGCGGCGGGTGTCTTCTGGTTCGCGGGCGGGCTCGTGACGTTGCGGGCGCTCGCGCAGGCGCGGGTGCTCGACGTCGCACTCGCCGCTCTCGGCGGAGGGGTCGGGACGCGCGATCTGGTGCGCGCCGGATTGCTCGGTGTCGGCGCCGTTCTGACGGCGCTCGCCGGGCTGCTCCTCGCCCTGCTCGATCGCTTCGCCGTGCCGGCGCTGCTCGCCAATGCGCTGGTGCAGGCGGTCTGGCTCGCCTATGCCGCCCGTCACTTTCCGCCGGAGGACGACGAAGACCGGATCGGTCGGCTACGGGTCACCAACGCCTTCGGTGTCTGGCTCGTCGGCACCGGGCTGGTGATCGCGGCCGAGCAGTTCGGTGTGGTGCAATTCGAGGGTCTGCCGACGGCCGAGGCGGTCATCGGCGTCGCGGCGGTCGCCGCGGTGGTGTGGCAGGGCCTGGCGATCCGGGGGATGTGGGGGACGCCGAGGCTCGGCGCGTCGGGGATCGGCGGTCCCGAAAACGAAGAGGAAAGCCCGTATTGGCAACCGCGGTCGGTGATCCTCGCTCCCGAGGTCGGCTGCTGGCCGCTGTGGGACGCCGAGGACGGGCGCAACCTCGATCCGTGGCGGCTCGATCTGGCGGAGGAGCTGCGGGAGCGCATCCGCGCCTTCGAGGATCGGGTGATCGAGGCGCTCGACGTCGATCACGACGACGGGCCGACGATCGTCGACCGCACGGTGATCCCCGCTCTCGAGGCGGAGGCGATCGAGATCACGCGGGCGCTGGCGTCGGTCTACGGCGAGGATGCCGTCGCGTGGCGATTGCCGGGCGAGGGGTGAACGGATCGCCGCCGGCTCGCCGCTCGGTGTCGCGACGTCTGCCCGCCGGCGAACCGAAGGTCCTGGCCGGCGTCCGCCGGCACGCCTCCGAGCTCGCCTTCGGTGCTTCGCCGCCTCAGTCGAGCAGCGCGGCGTCGTAGCTCGCCAGCGCCATGGTCATGTCGAGGAAGATCAGTTTCAGCACCGCCGCGGCGAGCGGTGCGCGATCCTCGGCAGCGATGTCGGGCAGACGGGCGATCTCGTCGGCGAGGCGGCTGGTGAACCAGCCGTAGGACTGCATGTAGACCTTGGGCGTTATGCCGCGGTCGCGATGGACGACGCCGATTCTCGTCATGTGTGCGGTATGCACTTTGTCGATTTCGACTTCGAAGAGACGCCGCCAATGGTCCAGCTGGCTCGATTTCAGGCGCTCGACGTCGATGTCACGAAAGAATTTCCCGTAGCCGACCGAAAACAGATGTCGGTAGAAATCGTCTATCACCCGCGGCAGAGCGGCGCCGATGATGGCTGCATATTTACCGGCGATCGAAGTGTCGTCTTCTCCGATGCCTATGCAGTCGGTCATTTCTGCAATTTCAACTTTCATATGAAGGCCCCATGAAGAAACACATCCGGTCGGTCGCCAGGTTTCAGGAATGTATCTGAGTTACTTCCGTAGCGTCAGTATTCGGTGAAAAAGGGCGCGACGCAAGCGGCATCCGCGAAAATGACGATCATGACCATGGGTCATGGCGTGCCGACTTCGCCGGCTCCAACCTCGGGGAAACCGAGCCGGAACGGCACACCGGCGCTCCGCTGCGGCGAACGTGGGTCGAGACGGAGCGCCGGATGGAATCGACTTGACCGGTGATCGGGAGAGCGCTAGGGAAGACGCCGGCGAGCGTACCGTACGGTACGGTACAGGGCAGCGGGGCCGATGCAGCAGATTTCTCCGATCGACGAGACCGTGTTGACGGAGCGCCAGGCCGGCGTTCTCGACGCGGTGTTGCGCCTGATCGTCGAGAAGGGCGATGCGCTGACCATGACCGCGGTGGCGCGGCGGGCGTCGTGCTCGAAGGAGACTCTCTACAAGTGGTTCGGCGATCGTGACGGGCTGATCGCGGCGACGGTGCGCTGGCAGGCGTCGCGGGTGCGCGTCGCGCCGATCGACCGGGCCGGGCTCGACGCGGCGACGCTGACGGCGCGGCTCGAGGAGTTCGCCGGCAACTGGCTCACCGTCATCTCGTCACAGACCTCGATCGCGCTCAATCGGCTGGCGATCGGTCGGGCGGCGGGCAAGGAGGCCAATCTCGGCGCGATCGTGCTGGAGAACGGCCGCTTCGCCATGGGCCGCCGGCTGAGGCCGGTGCTCGATGCCGGGCGGGCCGCCGGGCTCCTCGTCTTCGACGACACGGAAGAGGCCTTCCGCACCTTCTTCGGGCTCGTCGCCCGCGACATCCAGATCCGGTTGCTGCTCGGCGATCGGATGGACCTCGAGCCGGACACCATCCGCGCCGATGCGGCGCGGGCGACCCGGCAGTTCATCGCGCTCCACGGCGCACACCGCTCGACCGGCGCAGCCGGTTCGTGAACACACCAGGGAAGGACACCCACATGCGCGTCTATTACGACTCCGATGCCGACATCAATCTGATCAAGGGCAAGAAGGTCGCCATCGTCGGCTACGGCTCGCAGGGCCGCGCCCATGCGCTGAACCTCAAGGATTCGGGCTGCAAGGACGTCCGCATCGCGCTCAAGGCCGGCTCCACCACCGCCGCCAAGGTCGTCGCCGACGGCCTCCAGGTCATGACCGTCGCCGAGGCCGCCGCCTGGGCCGACCTGATCATGATGGCCACCCCGGACGAGTTGCAGGCCGACATCTACAAGGGCGAGATCGCCCCGCACATCCGTGACGGCGCGGCGATCGCCTTCGCTCACGGCCTCAACGTCCACTTCGGCCTGATCGAGCCGAAGAAGACCGTCGACGTCGTCATGATCGCGCCGAAGGGCCCGGGCCACACCGTGCGCGGCGAGTACCAGAAGGGCGGCGGCGTGCCGTGCCTGATCGCCGTCCATCAGGACGCCTCGGGCAACGCCCACGACCTCGCTCTGTCCTACGCCTGCGGCGTCGGCGGCGGCCGTTCGGGCGTCATCGAGACCAACTTCCGCGAAGAGTGCGAGACCGACCTGTTCGGTGAGCAGGTGGTGCTGTGCGGCGGCCTCGTCGAGCTGATCCGCGCCGGCTTCGAGACCCTGGTCGAGGCGGGCTACGCCCCCGAGATGGCCTATTTCGAGTGCCTGCACGAAGTGAAGCTGATCGTCGACCTCATCTACGAGGGCGGCATCGCCAACATGAACTACTCGATCTCCAACACCGCCGAGTGGGGCGAGTACGTCACCGGCCCGCGCATCATCACCGAAGAGACCAAGTGGGAGATGAAGCGCGTTCTCTCCGACATCCAGACCGGTCGCTTCACCTCGGAGTGGATGCAGGAGTATCGCGCCGGTATGGCCCGCTTCAAGGCGACCCGCCGTCTGGCCGACGAGCATCCGATCGAAGAGGTCGGAGCCAAGCTGCGCGCCATGATGCCGTGGATCTCCAAGAACAAGCTGGTCGACAAGGCCAAGAACTGATCTCGGCGCCTCGTTCATCGTCGCTCGGACGTCCTCGTCCGAGCGGTCGAGGACGGATGGTCGTGTGGGACGACACTCGAGAGCCGGGCCGATGGTCCGGCTCTTCGCGTCCGGGGAGAATGGGCGCTCGGTCGCGTCAGGCCGGAACCTTGGCGCCGTCGGCGGTTGCGGCGGCGCGCGTGCCGAACGGCAGTGGCGGCAGGCGGCGACCGTTGAGGAGGACGGCGAGTGCCGGCGACCGATCGACGGCGGCGCAACTGGCGAAGGTGGCCACCGTGGCCAGGATGGTCACCAGGACGAACTGCAATTCGGCCGGCCAATGCGTCGGCAACAGCAGGAGGGCGATCGCCAGCGTCCAGGGGTGGTGCAGCAGGTAGATCGGCATGGTCCAGTCGCCGAGGCGGCGGACGAGCGGGGCCGAGGCTACGGAGAGCCGCGCCGTGGCGGCGACGACGGCGCGCGCCACGAACCAAGCGGATCCGGTCCAGGCGGCGAGATGCAGGGCCGAGAACGACTCGAGATTGGGAACGACGGCGACGGCGACGTCGAACGCCAGGAAGAGGCCCGCCAGCGGGAGTGTCGACCGGGTCGGTTCGGCGAAGCGCGTCATGGCGCCGGGGGTGCGGCCGAGCGCATAGCCGAAGAGATACCAGGGCAGATAGACGGCAGCGAGGCGCGTCGTGCCGGCGAGGCGGAGCTCGGGCGGGATCTCCGCGTCGAAGAACGCCTTGACCGCGAGTTCCCAGAGGATCGCCACGGCTACGAGAACGACGAAGCCGAGGCCAGTGGTGTGTCCGCCGAACCGGCGGGCGGCCTCGGCGGCGACCGTGTCGATCGCGCGATCGAGCACCGGCCGGGTGACCACCACGGCGATGCAGAAGGCGAAGAGGATCGACAGGAACCACAGGTGATGGAACGACGGCTGGGGTGCATCGACGAGGATGCCGGTGGCTTCGCGGTAGGTGGCGGTGATCGCCCGCTGCAGGGGCACGATCGTCGCGAGGGCGACGACGAAGGGAATGACCAGCCGGACGAAGCGGTCACGCAGCCAGACGTCGGCCGGCCGCTTGGCGAGGAGGCGGGCGGCGAAGAAGCCGGAGACGAGGAAGAAGGCCGGCATGCGCAGGGTGCGAAGAAGCACGACGACGACGGCGACCGCGGTCGACGAGCGGTCGGCGTGGATCAGTCCGAGCGCACCGTCGGCGAAGGGGAGGGCGGCGTGAAAGGGGATCCCGAGGAGGATCAGGCCCACGCGCAGCGCATCCAGACCGGGCTGCCGTTCGTCCAATTCCACCTCCGTCGATCCACCCCGACGGCGGTGTGCCGGTGCGGTGGGGCGATTCCCGGTGGCGACATTGGCGAAGTCGCGCCGGTTTGTCTGCGAAAACCCATCGGAATGGTTGATCGCCGACGCGCTCGGGAAGTGCCGGCGTCGCGTGTCGCGGCCGCCGCCCGTCGTCAGCCGTGACCGTTGCCGTTCGCCGCCTGCATGGCGCGGCGGCGTTCCTGGGCTTCTTCGATGTTGGCGCGGAACTGCTGCGTCGAGACCGCCCAGTCGAAGCGATGGGCGAGGTCGATGGCGTCTTCGCGACGCAACGACAGGGCGGCGAGGCAGGCTTCGCCGAGGTCGTTCGACAGGGCGCCGGCCCTGGTGCCGCCGACGATGTCGATCGGGCCCATGACGGGGAAGGCGGCGACCGGCAGGCCCGAGGCGAGCGCTTCGACGACGACGTTGCCGAAGGTGTCGGTGAGCGAAGGGAAGACGAAGACGTCGGCGTCGGCGTAAGCGGCCGCGAGATCCTCGCCGGTCTTCGATCCGAGGAAATGCACCGCCGGGTATTTCCGCTTCAGCTCGGCGAGCTGCGGGCCGTCGCCGACGACGACCTTGGAGCCGGGCAGATCGAGATCGAGGAAGGCCTCGAGGTTCTTCTCCACCGCGACGCGGCCGACGTTGAGGAAGATCGGCCGGGGCAGGTCGTAGACGCGGGTTTCGCGGGGGTGGAACAGCGCCGTGTCGACGCCGCGCGACCAGCGCACGAGGTTGCGGAAGCCGCGGGCGGCGAGGTCCTGTTCCAGCGTCTCGGTCGCCACCATGCAGGCGAGGCCGGCGTTGTGGAAGCGGCGCAGCGCCGCGTAGGTCCAGCTCTCGGGGACCGGCAGGCGGGCCGAGACGTATTCGGGGAAACGGGTGTGATAGCTGGTGGTGTAGCCGGGGCGACGGATGTCGAGCGCGGCGCGGCGCGCCATCATGCCGAGCGGGCCTTCGGTGGCGATGTGGATGTAGTCGGGGGCGGCCTTCTCGATGCGCCGGCGGATCTCCCAGCCGTGGGTCAGCGACAGCCGAATTTCGGGATAGGTCGGCATCGGCAGGGTGGGGAAGAGCTGCGGCGTGAGGAAATCGACGGTGAGGTCGAGTTTCTCGAGCTCTTCGGCGAGCCGTTCGAGGGAGCGGACGACGCCGTTGATCTGGGGGCGCCAGGCGTCGGTGACGACGAGAAGTCTCTTCATGCGGCGACGAGCGCCTCGCTCTTCACCGCCGGTTCGACGTCGTCGACGCGGGCGTGCCAGACGATCACTTCGAAGCGGCCGTCGAAGTGCTCGACCACGGCCGTGCAGCTCTCCACCCAGTCGCCGGTGTTCATGTAGGTGACACCCTCGATGTCGCGGATCGCGGCATGGTGGATGTGGCCGCAGACGACGCCGTCGGCGCCGAGGCGGCGGGCCTCGGCGGCGAGCGCCGTTTCGAACTCGCCGATGAAGTTGACGGCGTTCTTCACCTTGAGCTTGGCCCAGGCGGAGAGCGACCAGTAGGGGAAGCCGAGGCGGCGGCGCACCTGGTTGAAGACGGTGTTGATGCCGAGCGCGGCGGTGTAGGCCCAATCGCCGAGATGGGCGAGCCAGCGGGCGTTCCTCACCACCACGTCGAAGCGGTCGCCGTGGAGGACGAGCAGGCGGCGGCCGTCGGCGGTCTCGTGAATCGCCTCCTCGATCACTTCGACGACGCCGAAGTGGGTGCCGCCGTAGTCGCGCAGGAATTCGTCGTGGTTGCCGGGCACGTAGATGATGCGGGCGCCCTTGCGGCCCTTGCGCAGCAGTTTCTGGACGACGTCGTTGTGGGCCTGCGGCCAGTGCCAGGAACGCTTGAGACGCCAGCCGTCGACGATGTCGCCGACGAGATAGATCGTCTCGGCCTCGTGGTACTTGAGGAAGTCGATCAACAACTCCGCCTGACATCCCCGCGTGCCGAGGTGGATGTCGGAGAGGAAGATCGCTCGATGGTGCTTCGCTTCCGTCTTCGTCGTCATCGGAATCGTCCCGATCGTCGATCGCGTCGTTCCCGAAAGACACGCGTTCGA
This sequence comes from uncultured Alphaproteobacteria bacterium, assembly GCA_937873675.1. Taxonomy (GTDB): domain Bacteria; phylum Pseudomonadota; class Alphaproteobacteria; order Rhizobiales; family Ancalomicrobiaceae; genus CALBKH01. The sequence goes on from CALMYM010000080.1 coordinate 13,290, forward strand.
TCACGGTTTCATGACGATCGTGACGATCGATGCCGGGCCGCGGGTGCATCGACCCGTTCGAACGGCCCGGCGGAGGGGATGGATCAGCTGTTCCGGGTGGCGAGGAAGCGGGCGAGGTTGGTCGAGGACCACACCGCGGTCTTCGCCCGGGCGGCGCGATAGGAGGCGACCACCTTGGCCGACATCGCGTCCTTGGCGGCGATCTCGGCGTAGAGGTCCTCGGCGACGGCGCGGGCGCGGGCGAGGACGTCGGCCGGCATCTCCTTCAGCTCGACGCCGTGGGTCGTGACCAGCGTGTCGAGCGCCACGGCGTTCGACCATTCCGCCTGACCGAGGGCGGTGGCGTGTTCGTCGCGGGCGGCGGTGGCGACGATCGTCTTCAGGTCGTCGGGCAGCGCCTCCCAGGCTCTGGTCGCCACCAGGGCTTCGCCGGTGCCGTTCGGCTTGTCGAAGCCGGGGCCGTAGTAGAGCTTCGTCACCCGATGGAGGCCGACGGCGAGGTCGGAATGGGGGGCGAGCAGCTCCGCCGCATCGACGACGCCGGCCTGGAAGGCGGGGAAGACCTCGCCGGGCGGCAGCGCCACCGGCGTCGCGCCCATGCGCCTCCACACTTCACCGCCGAGGCCGACGATGCGGATCTTCAGGCCCTTGACGTCGTCGAGGCGCTCGATCGGCCGGCGGAACCAGCCGGCCATCGACACGCCGGTGTTGCCGGCGACGAAGGGCTTCACGCCGAAGGGGGCGTAGAGCTCGTCCCACGCCGCCTGACCGCCGCCGTGATCGATCCAGGAGAGGTGTTCGAGCGGCGTCAGGCCGAAGGGGGCGGAGGTGAAGAGCGGTGCGGCGGGCATCTTGCCGGCCCAGTAGAGCCGGGCGGTGTGGGCCATCTCGGCGGTGCCGCCACCGACGGCGTCGAAACACTCGAGCGGCGGCACCAGTTCGCCGGCGGCGAAGACCTTCACCGTCAACCGGCCGTCGGAGAGCCGGCCGATCGCCTGGGCGAGGCGTTCGGCCGAGACGCCGGGGCCGGGCAGGTTCTTCGGCCAGGAGGTGACCATCTTCCACTCGAGCCGACCGGAGGCGATCGCCGGGGTGGCGAGGGCGGTCGCGCCGAGCGCGGCGAGGGAGGCCTTCAGGGCGGTACGGCGGGTCGTGGTCATCGACGGATCCGGTGGTTGCGGCGAAGGCGATCGTGCGAAAGAGAGGTCGAGCCCCCCCTCCCTGGCCCTCCCCCTCCAGGGGGGAGGGAAAGCGAGCGGCGACGGATCGGTCCGATCGCTGCGCCGAGATCGCCGGTGGTTCTCGACCAAGACCGAGGATCGGCCTTCGAGAATCTTACAGCCTCGCACCATCGTCCCCTCCCCCCTCGAGGGGGAGGGACAGGGAGGGGGGGCGCGGCTTCGCCGTTCCCCGTCGGGACCGTCACTTCGGCCACCAGGCGTGGAAGTGATCGACGGGGCCGTGGCCGTGGCCGATCTTCAGGCGATCGGCGGAGCGGATGGCGGCGGTGAGATAGGCCTTGGCGGCGCGCACCGACTGGACCGGGTCGAGCCCCAGCGCCAGACCGACGGCGATCGCCGAGGAGAGGGTGCAGCCGGTGCCGTGGGTGTTGGTGGTGGGATGGCGATGGGCGGTGAGCCACAGCGGCCCGTGGGCGTTGAGCAACAGATCCTCGGCCTCGTCGCCCTTGCCGTGACCGCCCTTGATGAGGACGGCGCGGGCGCCGAGGCTCATCAGCATCTCCGCCTGCACCTGCATGGCGGCGCGGTCCTCGGCCACCGGGCGCTCGGTGAGGCGGGCGGCTTCGTGCAGGTTGGGGGTGATGAGCGTGGCGCGCGGCAGCAGCACTTCGCGCAGCGTCGCCACCGCTTCCGGCACCAGGAGGAGATCGCCGGAGGTCGCCACCATGACCGGATCGAGCACCACCTTGTCGACGTTCCAGCGGTCGAGCCCGGCGCGCACGGCGCGGATAACCTCGGGCTGCGACAGCATGCCGATCTTCACCGCGTTCACGGCGATGTCGGAGAAGACGGCGTCGATCTGGGCGGTGACGAAATCGGGGGGAACGTCGTGGACGGCGGTGACGCCGCGGGTGTTCTGGGCGGTCAGCGCGGTGACGACGCTGGCGCCGTAGACGCCGAGAGCCGAGAACGTCTTCAGATCCGCCTGGATGCCGGCGCCGCCGCCGGAATCGGAACCGGCGATGGTGAGTGCGATGGCGGTCACCGGCTGCTCTCCTCGTTGCGCGCGCTCAGCGCCGCGTCGACGGCGGTGCGCAGTGCCCGCGCCGCGGCGGCCGGATCGTCGGCCATGAAGATCTCGGAGATCACGGCGACACCGTCGGCGCCGGCGGCGATCACCGCGGGGGTGTTGTCCACCGGGACGCCGGCGATGGCGCCGACCGGCAGATCGGCGCGGCGGGCGCGCATCGTCGCGACGAGGCTAGCCGACCCCGCGGGACCCCCCCGGGGGGCGGGGGGGTCCTTGGGGGGGGGGGGGGAGAGGCCCCCGCGGTAGACGGGAGTGGGCGGGCGCGGCGGCGCCCCGGCGGGGGGGGG
>CALMYM010000081.1 GCA_937873675.1 uncultured Alphaproteobacteria bacterium
CGCGCCGTCGATGACCACCTTTCTCGTCAGCTACACCACCTCACGGGACACGATCTGCCTCCATCTCAGCGCCGGAGAGATTGGGGCGCCAAAGTCGGACTCGAAGCCGCCGGTGCACGGTTGCTCCTCAACTGCAGGCTTCGCTCGATGTCGAGGACTGCGATCCAATCCCTCTGCCTTCGATCCGCTCGCACGCCCACCGGTTCCCATGACCCCGCCCGATCCCTCGACCCATCTGCGATACGGCCTGTTCTGGCTCGTCCCGCGCGAACCGGACGCCTGGGATATCCTCACCTCCGAGGTCGCCGCCACGGACGGCGGATCTCTGGACAGTGATTTGCTCGATCCGCTCTTCGAGGAACTCTGGCCGGTGCTGCGGCTGTTGGACGAGGACCTCGCCGACCAGTCCTTCGACGAATTCCCCCGTGGCCTCGTGGCGATCGCCCCCGACGGCAGCGCCGAGCTTCGCATCGACCCTTGCCTGAACCTGCCACGGCTCATCGGCGATCTCGCCCGCAGCTTCGACCTCGACCTCGACCGCACGCGGGTTCGGACCGATCGACGACTCCTCCATCACTCGCCGCCACCCTGGGTCGACGACGACCACCCGCTCTGGCTCTGAGGTCTCGCCATGCGCGTCTGCATCCATCGCGGCACTAAGGAGATCGGCGGCACCACCGTCGAGCTCGAAGCCGACGGCGCGCGTCTGCTCCTCGACTGTGGCCTGCCGCTCGATGTCGAGGACGGCGATCCGATCCCGCTGCCCGCCGTCGCCGGACTGGTCGACCTCGATCCCTCGCTCCTCGGTGTCGTCCTCTCCCACGGCCATCGCGACCACTGGGGCCTGCTCGCGCATGTGCGCCCCGATCTGCCGATCTACATGGGAGAAGCGACCGAGCGCATCTTCGCCGCGGCCGCGCCCTTCGTTCCCGATCAGCCGGCGCTGAAGGCGACGGCGCATCTCGTCGACGGCCGACCGCTCACCCTCGGCCCGTTCACGGTGACCCCGCATCTCGTCGACCACTCCGCCTTCGACGCCTATGCGCTCACCGTCGAGGCCGGCGGGCGGCGCCTCTTCTACAGCGGCGACCTGCGCGCCCACGGCCGCAAGGCCGCCCTCTTCGAGCACCTCGTCGCTCATCCGCCCCGGGCCATCGACACGCTTCTGCTCGAAGGCTCGAGCTTCGGTCGGCTCGACCTCGACCAGCGGTTTCCGACGGAGCGAGAGATCGAAGCACGCCTCACCGAACGGATGAAGGAGACGGCCGGCCTCGTGCTCGTCGCCGCCTCGGCCCAGAACATCGACCGGGTGGTCAGCGTCTTCCGCGCCGCGCGCAGCACCGGTCGCACCCTGGTCGTCGATCTCTATGCCGCCGAGATCCTGCGGGCGACCGGACGGGAGACCATCCCCCAGACGTCGTGGCCCGACGTCGTGACCTTCGTCCCCTTCCATCAGCGGGTGAAGGTGAAGAAGACCGAGCGCTTCGACCTCCTCGACACCCACGGCTCGGGCCGGATCTTCGCCGAGGCGCTCGCCGCGCATCCCGGGCGCTACGTCGTCCTCTTCCGCGCCAGCCTCCTCGACGATCTGGTGCGCGCCGACTGTCTCGGCGGCGCCCGGGCGATCTGGTCGCAGTGGTCGGGATACCTCGCGCAGGAGAAGGGTCAGGCGCTCGTCGCCGCCCTTCGATCGCACGGCCTCGACCTCGAGACGATCCACACTTCGGGTCACGCCTCGATCGGCGACCTGAAACGCCTCGCCGAGGCGATCCGACCGAAGACCCTGGTGCCGATCCATACCTTCGAGGCCGCACGCTACCCCGAGATCTTCGAAAACGTCGTCGTCCGACACGACGGTGAATGGTGGGAGGTTTGAATGACCGACTTCAGACGTGGCATCCGCAATCCGGCCTTCCTCGATGCCCTCGGCGACCTCGCGGCGAAAGGCGGCTGGTGGCGCGAGGTCGTTCGAGACCCGAGCCTGATCATAGGCATTCGCGATGAGTATCTGAACGTCTATTGGCAGGGCCAATCGCTGTTCAAGGTGGGGTTCGTCCATGGTGCGGTGACGGCGACCACCCATCCGAAGTACCTGCTCAATCCCGATCTCGCCGGACAGATCGCCTTCGACATCGGTGCCGGCGCCTTCGCGCCGCTGAAGGAGGATGCCGTACTTCGCGTCTGGGAGCCCGGCGTGACGCTCGGGCGGATGAAGCGCGCCGCATCGCTCTTCTCCGGCGACGAGAAGATCGGGGTCCAGGCGATCGCCAACGCCCATCCCGACACGCTCGACGTCGAGATTGCCTTCCCGGCCGCGGAGGTGACGGAGAGGTCGGTGCCGCGGATCGATCTCGCGCTGGTCGAAGAACGCGCCGGCGAGGCACATCTCGTCTTCTGGGAGGCGAAGCTCCTCGCCAATCCGGAACTGCGCTCGAAGGGCGAGAAGAACGTCGTTCGCCAGATCGAGGCCTACCGAAGGATCGTCGACACCTTCCGCCCCGACATCCTCGGGAGCTACCGTATCGTCGCCGACAATCTCGCGATCATCGCCGCATCGAGCGGCGGCGTCCGCGCCCTCGGGCCGGGGCTCGCCGCCGTCGCCGCCGGGGCGCCCCTCGTCCTCGCCGATCCGCCGGAGGTCGGCCTCCTCGTCTACGGCTACGACGCGCCTCAGCGCGACGAGATATGGAAGGAGCTTGAGGCGGATCTGAAGGACCGGCTCGGGCCGACGAGCCGAGTGATCGGTCGAGGGGACGCGAAGAGCATTCGGCTCTGATCCTCCGGGGTCCGAGCCCTCGACCGCTCACGGCCAGCCCATCACCCGTCGGACGGTTCGATCAGCCGGACCCTGTCGCCCCATCGTGCGAGATGGCGCTTCAACTCGCCGATTCCACCGGCGGTGAAGCGGACCCTGAGACAGCCGTCACCGAGCCGCTCGGCCGTCTGGTCGGGATGGAAGAGGATCTCTCCGGCTTCCGAAGCAGCCTCGGGCCGGAACAGCAATTCGATCGGCCGAGGTTCTTCTTGGAAGAGGCCGACGGAGCGCCGCGCGTAGGTTCGAACATCGAAGCCGGCCGGCGCTCGTGCGATGGTCTCAGTGACGGTCGCCCGATCGAGCCGATCGAGTCGTAGAAGGCGGGGGTCCCCACTCTCCTCGAACCCCGCCACCAAATAGTGATAGGTGCCAAATATCAGACCGTAGGGCACCAGTCGCAAGGAAGCCGGCTCATTGGACCCGACCCGGCGATAGGCGCAGTCGAGCACGCGATCAGCAATGAGAGCTTCACGCACTGCCGCGAGAACCTCGGCGCGACAGGCCTCTTTGGGGCCGACGCCATGCGCCCAGACCTCGGTCCGCAGGCGGGTCTCGACATCCGGCGCCAGACGCCGGCGGTCGGCATCCCGCAGCGCTGCCGCGATCTTGGTCGCGAGGCTCTCGAACGTCCTTGCCCTGATCGGATCATGTATCTTCAAAGAGCGGGCGACATTCAGCAGTTCCGCGACCTCCTCGGCCGTCGGTGCAACTGCAAAACGGCCAATTCCGCAGGCAGACAAACGAAATCGAATCTTCTTCCCATCCTCGAGCCGGTCGAGGGTGCCGAACGTCGCTTCAACGGCATCGCGTATTCTTTCGGCCGTACGGCGGGAGGCGTCGAAGCGGGAAGCGATTTCCTCGATGGTCATGCCCTCGGCTGAACTCGCCAAGAGTCTGGCGAGTTCCAAGATCGAAGAGGCTGTTGCGAGGCGCATATCATTTCAACCGCAATCAAAGAGCGAATTCCGTACCGCTTATTATCGCCATTGAGCTGGGCCGGCTACCCGTCACAGGGTATCCCAATTCTCGATTATCTGAAAAGCCGATTACTGGCGTCGTCCGCACCCAACAGCGGATGGCCTGCCTTGCCGCGCGACCTTCGTACGCCCCGCTATGTTCGCCTCCGTGAGCTGCTCGTCGAGGCGCGGAAGTCGGCCGGCCTGTCGCAGACGGCAGTGGCCGAAAGGCTCGGGCGGCCGCAGTCCTACGTCGCCGATGTCGAGCGCAACGAGCGCCGCATCGACGTGATCGAATTCCTGGCCTTGGCGGAAGCGATCGGCTGCGATCCGATCGAGGTACTGGAGCAGGTGCGCGCCGAACCCGCTACGTGAGCTGTCGGCGGGTGTCGTTCGGTGCCCGTCAGGCGCTCGTGCCCTTCGGTGTGAACTGTACGACGTTGCCGGTCTTGGGTTCCACGAACTGCGGCCATGCGGTCATCAAGCCCCGGCGCTTCTCCAGGGCATCGCCACGCCGATAGGCCTGCTCCACGGTGTTGCCGACGACATGCGCGAGGGCGGCCTCGGCGATTTCACGCGGGAAGTCAGTGCACTCGCCGCACCAGTCGCGGAACGACGACCGGAAGCCGTGGGGCACGAAGCCCGTCTCGCCCATGCGGTCGAGCAGTTGCGAGAAGGCCATGTTGGAGAGGGCGCGGTCCTTCTTCGTGCTGGGAAAGACCAGGGCGGACCCGAGGTGCGCGGCCGAGGTGGCGGCATCGCTCGTCTCGGCGTCCCGCAAGACCTTCATCTGCTCCAGGATGTCGATCGCCCTGGGGGCGAGCGGAACCCGGTGCGGGCGCCCCGCCTTCATTCGTTCGGCCGGTAGGGTCCAGAGCCTCCCGTCGAGATCGATCTCGTCCCAGGTCGCGCCCAACACCTCGCCGACGCGGGCGGCGGTGAGGATGAGGAACTCGAGTGCGAGTGCCGACGTCGCCTGTCGTTCCCGAAGGCGCCCGACGAAGGCGGGAACCTCGGCATGTGGCATCGCGGGTTGGTGGCCGCGTTGCAACTTGCGGCGGGCGGGGAGGAGCTCTTTGAGGTTGCCCTTCCAACGTGCCGGGTTCTCACCCGATCGCAGACCCCTCGCCCTGGCGGCGTCCAGAACGCGTTCGAGCCGGCCGCGAAGACGCGATGCGGTCTCCTGCTTGGTCAGCCAGAGCGGTTGAAGGATACGAAGGACATCCTCGACGGTGATCTCGTCGACCCGCTTCGCGCGGATGGTGGCGCAATAGGAATCCCCGAGGGTCTGCTTCCACTGGTAGCGGTGCTTCTCGTTACGGAAGCCCTCCTCGATGGTGTCGATGAGTTCGTCGGCGAAGACGCCGAAGGTCGGGATGGTCGGCCCCTCGTTGGTCTTGCGGGCCTCGATCGGGTCTCGGCCCTCGGCGAGCACCTTGCGCATGGCCTCGGCCTTGCCGCGCGCCTCCTTCAGGGAGACGTCCCGCAGGGAGCCGAGCCCGGCTTCGCGTTGCTTGCCGTTGAGCTTGTAGAAGAACACCCATCGCCGGCCGCCGTTGGGCGAGACCGACAGATAGAGGTTGCCGCCGTCGGCATATCGTCCGGCTTCCGCCACTGTCTTGACGAAGCGGTCCGACAGGCGATTGAGCGTCTTGGCCATGACCGTCGTTCCTCTCTGCCCTAGTTCGTGCCCTAGTCCGTGAGGGGTATTGTAGGGGATGCCGACGGACGGTGAAACACGCCGACATCCGGTGAGCCTCAGAAATCAGCCATATCATGGAACAGCGGGGAATGGAGAGAAACGTCAGAGGACGATCATGCGGTGGTCCTCAGCTCCACCAATTCTCGTCACGAAAGCCGCGGATTTCCGCGGCTTTTGCTTTTCTGGGGCCGGTTTCTCCCACCACTGGCACGCCGTCGCGTGTGGACGGCGCGAACACGGCGTGACGGTACGAGCGCCATTCCCGTTCGCGTACGTCGTGGAGGCCGTCGCGGATCGGAAGTGGGCGACGACCGGACGGCTCCGCGGGACTCGACCTTCCCAGGCTGATCCGGTCGCTGCCGGCCGGCAGTGGAAGAGGGTCCGAAGCCTCGGACGGGTGGAGAAACGCCGCACCCCGCTCCCCCCGACGTCGATCGGTTCGAAAGCGATCACTGCTCACCCGGCGAATGCCGTCGTTCCGACTTCACCGGGATCGTCGACCGGAGAGGGTGGGTATCGAGACGGGGGGGCCTTCACCGAGCCCGCGTCCACATCTCGCCCCGCAGCCTCGATGCGGTCGCCCCCGTGAGACGAATCGCCGTCGTTCCGTCCCGACGCCCGTCGAATGACGCGCGCCCGCACGAAGCTCACCCGGTATCCCGGCACCCCGCCCTTGAGGGCGATCCGAACGCCGCGCCGAATGTGAACATCTTGTTCGGCGGCTCCGCATGAGTGTCACTATTTCAAGTAGTAATAGACGGCTAACAATTGACCCAGGTTGTGACCAAAATTAGAATTTTTCTAGTCGCCAAGCGTGAGAAAGACGGGGTGTCGACAATGAACATAATTGGAATCACAAATAATGATCTGTCCGGCGCGTCGCTCATATCGGGCGGTGTCATCGAGGCTGCCGTCAGCGAAGAGAGATTCAACAACATAAAAGATTTCAATGGTTGGCCGAGCAAATCCATCGAATTCGTGACGAAGGGATGTGGGTTGAATATCGGTGACATCGATCATGTTTGTTACGGCTGGTCGGCAGGGTTTTCTGCGGGTCGACATCTCGGCCTTTACCTCGATCGTCATGTGCTGGCCAAAGCGCGCGGGGGCGCCGAAGAGAGTCAGTTCCACGAGCGCGTGGCCGCCGAATTGCAGAACGATATTCGAGCACGAAGTGAGTTCGATCGCTGGGTGGATGCCAACAATCTCAAAGCAAAAGTGGCCTACATCGACCATCATGAAGCCCACGCCCTCGGGGCATTCGCTCTATCACCTTTCACATCTGGCCTCGCCGTATCTTGTGATGGTCGCGGTGACTTCCAGTCTCTTGCGATATTCGCTGTCGAAAATGGCGCAGTGCGCTGCCTGTATCGTCAATCGACCATGGACAGCTACGGTTATCTCTATGGACGTATCACCAGAGTACTGGGCTTCCAGGCGAACCGACATGAAGGCAAGATTCTCGGACTGGCGGCCCTCGGCGCCCCGTCCGGAGCACTCGAAGAACTCAGAGATATAGTACAATTTCGAGATGGAAAGGTCAGTTTCAAGCTCGGGGGCATCTACGCGCCGTTCTACGACCGGCACTTCGATGAAATCACTTCGTTCAGTAAAAGGTACAGCCGCGAAGACATCGCTTATGCGTTGCAGGAGGTGCTAGTCGAAACGGTGACCGGGCTGATCGACCACCACTTGGCCGCGACGGGGCTCGGCAATGTCGCCGTCGCCGGAGGTGTTTTCACAAATGTACGGTTGAATCAGCATATTGCGGAATTACCAAAGGTGGCTAATCTCTTTGTCCTCCCATGTATGGGAGACGGAGGACTTCCGGTGGCGGCCTCGGCGGCATTCTGCATCCGCAACGCGCTCGAGCGGCCGAAGCTTTCGAGCATGGCGCTCGGCCCGCAGTGCTCGGATGCGGAACTCGCGTCACGGTTGACCTATGATCTGCCGTCGGAATTGCGGTCGATTTCGGCCGAGCCGGACGAGTTGGTGAAACAAGCGCTCCACATCCTCGAGGCGGGGGGGATCGTGGGGTTGTTTCGCGGGCGATCGGAGTTCGGCCCTCGCGCGCTCTGCAATCGAACATTGCTGGCCCTTCCGAGCATCGTCGGCATTTCGGCGATACTGAATCGCCGCCTGCAGCGCTCCGACTTCATGCCGTTCGCGCCCGTGATGGCAGCCGACTTCGCCGGTCGCAGTCTCCTGGGGTGGGTCGAAAAGGATCTGAATTCGCGTTACATGACGCAGACCTACGGCTGCACCGAAGTTTTCAAGACATCCTGCCCCGAGGTCGTTCATGTGGACGGAACAGCCCGTCCGCAGATCGTGTGGCCCGAAGCCGATCCGTTCATGCACGGCCTGCTCATGGCGGTTCGGGAGGCGACCGGCTCGCTGAGCCTGATCAACACATCTTTCAACGTTCACGAGCGTCCGATCGTCGGCGACATCGGGATCGCGATCGACGCGGTGCGCGACGGTGTCTGCGACCTGCTCATCGTGAACGATCGCCATGCGATTTCACGACACTCGCGGGCACATTCCTCGATGGAGGCGGCATGACCGAACCGGCCGTCGAACCTCATGGTGGGGCAACGTCACGATTGGCTCTGCTGACGGTCGGGCGGTCGGTCACCGTCTTCGCTGATCAACTGGTGGAGCTTCTGATCCTGTGGTTCGTCTGGGAACTCACGCGGTCCTCCACGGTGATGGGAGTGGCGACATTCGCAGGTCGTGCGCCGTTCTGGCTCTTCGCCTTCTACGGTGCGACGCTCGTCGACCGCTTCGGTCCGTTGCGGTTGTTGACGCTCTGCAACTCGGTGGCGGCGTTGATGGCCGTCGCGATGGCCATCAAGCTGTTCCTGTTCGGGACGGATGTCGTCAGCTTCGTCCTCCTCTCCTTCGCTTTGAACGCTTCCCGATCCCTGGAGGCTGCGGCTCTGACTTCCGCAGTTCCGTTGATCACCGCTCAGGGATCGCATCAAGCCGCCAACAGTTGGTTCGACAACGCCAAGCGGATCGGCAGATTGACGGCGCCGTTGTTGTCGCGCTGGATGGGAATTCTGAACCCTGGACTATTCGTGGTCCTCGCCGGTACGGCCTATGGCGCCATGGCCTTGATCGCGGCCCGGACGACGAGCGTCGTCGACGATAGTGCCCGCAGGTTCGGGAATCGTGCGAGCTTCACAGCGGCTTTCGTCTTCGTCAAAAGAAGCCGTCCGATGGCTCTCCTCATCGGGACATCCGCGGTCTACGCCTTCTTTCACGGCATCGCCTACTTCGTCGTCCTGCCGCGGCTGTCTTTCGATCTGAACCCGAACTCGCCGTCGTCGCTCGGCGTCATCATCACTTTGTTCGGAATCGGGGGAATACTCTCCAATTTGGCCATATCGAGAATCGGTATTCGCCGTCATCTCGGAGCCGTCGGATGCGGTATGGTCGCCGCCGGGGTGTGTTTCGCCCTGTTCGCGGTCGAGCCACCGTCCTGGGCCCGCCTCGCCTTGGCGCTGTCGGCCGGTGCGTCGTTGCCGTTCCAGGATGTCTTCATCACCTGCGCCATTCAGGCTCTCGGGCCGATGAACATCGTCGCGAGATTGCACGCCACCTGGAGGCTCGCGTGCGAACTGACGATCAGTCTGGGTCTCCTGTGTGGTGGCCTCGCGGTGGATCTCACGTCTGCCTCGCTCATGGGAATGGCGAGTGGAGCGGCGATCGTTCTGACGGGCATGTTCCTGATCGTCTTCCAGAGCGAACGATGATCCGGCTCGCCCGGGGCGAATGCACAAGGGCTCGGTCCGGTCGAGGCTTCGCAGCCGGGTCCGGCAGGTCGGCCAGGGGCGACACGGACGTCGAAGGCGTTGACGTCGGCCGGGCGATCCGTCGCCATCGGGCGACGGTCGCAAGTCGGTCAGCGGCTTCGGCAGATGACGAGGCCGGAGAAGTTCTTGGCGATCTCGGCGACGTCGGCGACCGACTTGTCGGCGGCGGTGGCCTCCTGGGCGTAGGGGATCTCGTTGGCGTCGAGGAACAACGCCAGGACGCTCGACTTGATGGCGAAATTGACGTTCTGCAGCACCTCGACGCCGCCGGCGACGCGCGACTTGATGTCGGTCTTGGCGACGACGACGCCGACCACGCGGCCCGACTGGTCGACCACCGCGCCGCCGGAATTGCCGGATTGGACGGGCGCGGAGATCTGCATCCGGGTGACGTCCTCGCGCGGGCCGGCGAGGGCCGAGATCAGGCCGGTGGTGAGATTGCCGGTGACGGTCAGTTCGCCGACCAGCGGATAGCCGAACAGCACGATCGAATCACCGAGCCGGGCCGGTCGACCACCGCGCAGACGGGCGACACCGGCGGGTTTCACCTCGGCCTGGAGAACCGCGAGATCGTTCTGCGGCGAGCGCGCCTTGATGGCGGCGGCGACGGTGTTGCCGTCCGGCAGTTTGATTCGCGTCTCGGTGCAGCCCTCGACCACGTGGGCGTTGGTGACGAGATGGCCGGCTTCGGAGACGAAGAAACCGGTGCCGGTTGAGAGCGACGGGCGCTTCTCGGGCTCCGGCTTCGGCGGTTCGGGCTTGGCCGCGGCGACGGCCGGGGCGCGCTGCGGCTCCGGCGATTCCTCGTTCTCCGGTTTGGCCTCCTCGATCACCACGCGGCCGTCGCGCATGTCCCGGGTGCAGGACAAGGTGGCGGAGACGGCGGCCCGCGTGCCGGTGAGGTTGAAGCCGTCGAGCCGTTTGCCGCGGTACTCGAGGCGGACCGTCGAATAATTGGCGAAGTCGAGGACGAACTCGGACTTGATCTTTTCGAGCGCCAGACCGGGGAGAGTGCCGGCGCGGACGCCGATGGCGGTTCCCTTCCAGCGTTTGCGGCCGTCGAAGGTGAGGGCGATGTCGTAGCGCGTGCCGGCCTGGAGGAAGGTCCAGTCGCGGTTGGCGTAGAGCATGAAGGCGCTGTCGGTGCGCTGGTCGAACCCGACCTCGATCACCGTGCCCGACTGATAGGAGGCGACGGCGAGGCAGCCGCGGCGGGCCTGGTTGGCGGCGATGCGCCAGCCGCGCACGTTGTCGACGTCGCGATCGAGGCTGTAGTCGTTGCGCGCCGCGGCCGGCGCGGCGAGCCACAGGAGGGCGACGAAGACCGCCGCGAGGCGAATGCGGAGACGCGACAGAGTGAACCGGAGCGACACGCAGACCTCCCTCGAAGACTCGTACCAAAGGCCGGAGGCGCCGACGCACCCGGCCTTTGAAGACACGCGAATTTCTCATGTGCATCAAAGGCACGAGAAATTCGCGTCAGGAATACCATCGGCCATTACGATGGCCGATGGTATCGCTTCGGGAGAGGTCGACCGATCGACGATCGCGGTCCCCACCCCCTGGCCATGGGGAAGGCTACGCGTCGGCTCGGCCCGGTTCAAGACGGGACCGGCGTCTCGGTCTCGCGATCGGCTCGATCGGCGGTCGCGGCGGAGATCGAATCCCGCAGCTGTTTGCGGCGGATCGCGGCGTCGGCGCCGGCGGTCTGGCGGAAGAGACCGAGCTCTTCGAACTCCTCCGCCGTCGGCGGGGTGAGGGCGACGTCGGTGTAGTCCTTGCGCTTCGGATCCGAATAGATGCGCTTGTGGATGCGGTGGGCGCGCCAATAGTACCAAGCGAATTTCGCCATCTTCACCACCGTCTCGACCGCATAGGCGGGGTAGAAGACCAGCGGATTGGCGCGCGGCAGGCCGGGGCGGCGATCGCGGCGGAACTTCTTGCGCAGGATGCCGCCTTCGAGGGGATGCAGACGTTCGACCGCGTACATCGAGTAGAACTCGATGATCTCGTCGATGTTCATGCCCTTCTTCTTCGGGGAGGCGGCGCCGCGGCGGCCCATCGTCTCGATGTGGTCCCAGGTGTAGAAGGTGCGCCAAGCGGCGTGATAGGCCTCCTCCCACTCCGCGTCCGACATCACCGGGTGGTGGACCACCCGGTGGAAAAGGTCGAGCTTGTTGAGGTCGGGATCCATCCACCGGCCGCCCTCGACATGGTGCTTGTGGTCGGCGGAGCCCGGCAGCGGCGTCAGGAAGAAGAACTCGAGCACGTTGATCGGCAGCTCGCGCTTGATGATCTCGACGTCGCGCAGGACCTTCTCTTTCGTGTCGCCGGGGAAGCCGATGATGTAGCCGGCGTAGATGGCGATGCCGTATTCCCACCACTGCTGCAGCATGGCGCGGTAGTCGGTGATCTTGTTGTGGCGCTTGCCGACGTGGAGCAGGTTGTCGGGATTGATGTTCTCGAGACCGATGAACACCCGGGTGACGCCGGCCGCCACCGCCTTGTCGATGAAGCCGGGGATGCGATGGCAGCCGGTGTCGACCTGGACGAAGATCTCGAGGCGGACCTGGAGCTCCTTCCTCAACTCGATCATCCGATCGAAGAAGGCCTCCCAGTTCTTGTTGCGGGCGAGATCGTCGTCGGTGATGAAGTACTTGCGGATGCCCTGAGCCCAGTTGGCGCGGATGATCTTCTCGAGATCGTCGACGCTGCGGAACCGGCTCTTGCGGCCCTGGACGTTGATGATGGTGCAGAACGAGCACTGGAACGGGCAGCCGCGGCCGAGGTCGAAGCTCGAGAACTCGTTGCGGGTGCCGTGCAGGGTGTCGACCGGCAGGAACGGCGGCGGCGCGCCCTCGAGCGACGGCAGGTCGGCCATGTGGTCGTAGAGCGGCTTCAGCCGGCCGGCATAGGCGTCGCGCAGCACCTCGTCGAGGCGGCCCTCCTCGGCCTCGCCGGCGAAGAGCGAGATGCCCATCTCCTGCGCCGCGACGATCTCGGCGGGCTCATCCTTCAGCATCGCCTTGCAGCCGGAGACGTGGAACCCGCCGACGACGACGGGGATGCCGGCGGCGAGGAACGGTCGGGCGAGATCCAAGGTGCGGGGGAACTGGTTCGACTGGACGCCGACGAAAGCGATCGCCGCCTTGCCGCCGGCGGCGCGCAGCTCGCGGATCAGCTTTTCCGGACGGATGCGGGTGTTGGGTTCGTCGATGGTGATGCCGCGGATCTCGACGTTCTCGCCCAGGATGCGGCGCTCGGCGGCGTCGAGCAGCAGGCCGTTGATCGCGGCGAGCGAGTTCGACGGGATGAGTGATCGCCACCACAGGATCGGATAGCCGTCGTCGTCGTAATGCGTCGGCTTGATCATCACGAAGTGAAATATTTGTCGTGAAGTTTCAGTTGGTTGATCCATGGTGTCGCCGCCCTTCGAAGGGACATTAGGACGGAACGGGGCGAGGGGAAACCTGCCAGCTACAAAGACCGTGTTTTCTCCTCGCTCCATCGCCTCGCGCCGCGTCTCGGGGGCGGCGGGTATGCGCGTAGAGGGTGTTCGCGCGGACGCTCACGAGCGCAGGTCGGGAAATGCGCGGATCTCGACTCGTTGCGGTCTTCTGCTACCTTCGGCTGCAATTCATGGAGCCGAGGGTGTGGCGATGCGGCGCGTCGGGGTGGTGGTGGCGGGGCTAGTGCTGGCGGTCGCGCTTTCGGGCTGCGCCACGCGCTATCAGGAGATGGGGGCGACCGGCGGGGTCTCGGCGGCGCAGATGACCGACGACGTCTGGCGGATCACGGCGCGCGGCAATCTCTACACCGATGCCGGCATCATCCAGGACTACGTGCTGCTCAAGGCGGCGGAGACCACGGTGGCGGCGGGGCGCACCCATTTCGCCATCGTCGGCAAGCACGAGGAGGCGCGCGGCGAAGCCCCGGGGCTCTACACCCGTCAGGCCTTCGGCACGACGAAGCAGCATTTCGCCTACGGGCTGATCGGCTCCGGCCGGAGCGAGATCGGCGAGGCGCTGATGATCCGCATCCTGCCGCTGTCGCTCTCCGACGAGGACAAGGCCGAGGCGATCGACGCTCGGCAGGTCGTCGCCAACGTCGGTCGCCGTGTGGTGCGGCCGGGAGAGTGAGGTCTCGCGACGGCTCATACTCGGCGGATGAAATCCGGACTCGTCCGAATTTCATCGGCATCACGGCCCGACCGGCCGACGCCCGTTCGGGCTCGCCTTCACCGACGAAGTTTCGAAAAGGCCGAAACTTCGTCGGTTCGGTATCAGTCGGCGGGATCACGCCGGCACGGCAACCTTCGTTTCGGCCGCGTGGCAGGCGGTGAGATGGCCGGCTGCACCGAGAACCATCGGCTTCTCCGTCTTGCAGCGGTCGAAGGCGATCGGACAGCGCGGGTGGAAGACGCAGCCGGACGGCGGATCGAAGGGCGAGGGCAGTTCGCCCGTCAGCACGATGCGCTCCTTCTTGCGAGACGGGTCGGCCATCGGCGTCGCCGAGAGGAGGGCGCGGGTATAGGGGTGGCGCGGATCGGCGAAGAGCGCCTCCTTCGGCGCGTGTTCGGCGACGGCGCCGAGGTACATCACCAAGACCTCGTCGGCGATGTGGCGGACCACCGAGAGATCGTGGCTGACGAAGACGTAGGCGAGCGAGAACTCCTGCTGGAGATCGGCGAGCAGGTTCAGGACCTGGGCGCGCACCGAGACGTCGAGGGCGGAGACCGGCTCGTCGGCCACCACGACCTCGGGGGCGC
>CALMYM010000082.1 GCA_937873675.1 uncultured Alphaproteobacteria bacterium
CTGCCGTTCCCGGCGATCAACGTCAACGACAGCGTCACCAAGTCGAAGTTCGACAACCTCTACGGCTGCCGTGAATCGCTGGTCGACGGCATCCGCCGCGCCACCGACGTCATGCTCGCCGGCAAGATCGCCGTCGTCGCCGGCTATGGCGATGTCGGCAAGGGCTCGGCCGCCTCGCTGCGGTCCGGCGGCGCCCGCGTCCTCGTCACCGAGATCGACCCGATCTGCGCGCTGCAGGCGGCGATGGAAGGCTACGAGGTCGTGACCATGGAAGACGCCGCGCCGCGCGGTGACATCTTCGTCACCGCCACCGGCAACAAGGACGTCATCACCCTCGACCACATGCGGGTGATGAAGAACAACGCCATCGTCTGCAACATCGGCCACTTCGACGCCGAGATCCAGATCGCCTCTCTCAAGAACTACAAGTGGGAGAAGATCAAGGATCAGGTCGACCACGTGGTCTTCCCGGACGGCAAGCGGATCATCGTTCTCTCCGAGGGCCGTCTGGTCAATCTCGGCAACGCCACCGGCCACCCGAGCTTCGTCATGTCGGCGTCCTTCACCAACCAGACGCTGGCCCAGATCGAGCTGTGGACCAACGCCGCCGCCTACGACAAGCGCGTCTACACCCTGCCCAAGAAGCTCGACGAGAAGGTCGCTTCGCTCCATCTCGCCAAGCTCGGCGTCGCCCTTTCGGCGCTCAGCAAGGAACAGGCCGACTACATCGGTGTGCCCACCGAGGGTCCGTTCAAGCCGGATCACTATCGCTATTGATCTGCTGAACTTCGGACACAAGATGTTGGGGGTGTCGTGAAACTTCACGGCACCCCTTTCATTTGTGGTTCCACGACTCTCCTCAGCGAGTCCATGAGAGGTTATCTTCGAAGTGATTCGGCCCTCCCGCGTGCGTATCCGCCGGGTACGGGCTTCCAGCACGAGATCCGAGTGGGAAGGGGACCTTCGACATGTGGGGGCGGAGGGGAGGACGGATTCCGACGTCGCTCCGATCGTTGTCGACCACCGCGCTCGGGCTCCTCGGGACGACCGCGCCCGCCCTGGCGGCTGCCGAAGAGGCGCTCGCCACCCAGCAGATCGTCCTCACCTCGTCGATGATCGGCGTCGTCTGCGTCGCCGCCGCCTCGGCCGTCGGCATGATGCGCCAGCGCGCCCGTGCCGAAGCCACCATCATCCGCCTCTCCGCCGACAACGCCGGCCTCAAGGCCCAGGCCGAGCGCGCCGAAGCGCTGCTCGACGGCGAAGACCAGCTGATCCTCGCCTGGAGCCAGCCCGGCGAACCGCCGCTCCTTCTCGGCTCGCTCGGCCCCGCCGCCGGCGCCCCCAAGGCGCGCGCCGAGTTCCTCGCCTTCGGCGCCTGGCTCGAACCGACCTGTGCCGCCGACCTCGATCGTGACACCGAGGCGCTGCGCGAGCGCGGCACCCCGTTCGATCTCGAACTGGCCACCCGCTCCGGCACCTTCATCTCGGCGACCGGCCGCATCGCCGGCGGCCGCCCCTTCGTCCGCTTCGCCGATCTCACCGGCGAACGCCTGCGCCATGCCGAACTCACCGAGCGCCACCGTCGCCTGATCGGCGACGTCGAGGCGACCCGCGCCCTGTTCGAAGCCATGCCGATGCCGGTGTGGCTGCGCGGCCTCGACGGCTCGCTCGGCTGGGTCAACCGCGCCTATGTCGAAGCCGTCGACGCCCGCGACGCCGGTCAGGTGCGCGACCAGTCGCTGGAATTGCTCGACACCGCCGGCCGCAAGGCGATCCGTCAGGCGCGCGAGACGGCGCTCGCCGTCGATCTGCGCCTGCCGGTCGTCGTCTCCGGCCGCCGCCGGACCTACGACGTGGTCGACGTCGCTTCCGCCCACGGCGAGGCCGGCATCGCCATCGACGTCACCGATCTCGAGCAGACCCAGGCGGAACTGCGCCGCACCATCGACTTCCACGCCCGCACCCTCGATCAGCTGGCCACCGCGGTGGCGATCTTCGGCGCCGACAAGCGGCTGCAGTTCTACAACGCCGCCTTCCGCGGCCTCTTCGGCCTCGACGCCGTCTTCCTCGAGTCCTCGCCGGACGACGGCACCGTGCTCGACCAGATGCGTGCCGCACGCAAACTGCCCGAGCAGGCCGATTGGCGCTCCTTCAAGCGCGACCTCCATGCCGCCTATCAGGCGCTGGAGGCCAAGGAGCATTGGTGGCACCTGCCCGACGGCCAGACGCTGCGCGTCATCGCCAACCCGCACCCCCAGGGCGGCGTCACCTACATCTACGAGAACGTCACCGAGAAGCTCGAGCTCGAGAAGCGCCACAACGCCGTCGTCCGCGTCCAGGGCGAGACCCTCGACCACCTCTCCGAGGGCGTCGTGGTGTTCGGCTCCGACGGTCGCCTGCGGCTGTGGAACCCGGCCTTCGTGTCGCTGTGGCGCCTCGACGAGAAGACCCTCGGCCTGAAGCCGCACATCACCGACGTGATCGAGCGGCTCGCCTTCATCCACGACGATCGGACGACCTGGAACCGGCTGAAACTCGCGGTCACCGGCCTCGCCGACAATCGCGATCGCCTCTCCGGCACGATGGAGCGGCGCGACGGCACGGTGCTCGAATATTCCGCCGTGCCGCTGCCCGACGGGGCGACGCTCGTCACCTTCGTCAACGTCACCGACACGGTGAACGTCGAGCGCGCCCTCGTCGAGAAGAACGAGGCGCTGGAGGAGGCCGACCACATCAAGACCGACTTCGTCGGCCTCGTCTCCTACGAGCTGCGCTCGCCGCTGACCAACATCGTCGGCTTCACCCACCTGCTCGCCGACCCGCGCACCGGACCGCTCAACGACAAGCAGCGCGACTACACCGGGCACATCATGTCGTCGAGCCAGGCCCTGATGGCCATCGTCGACGACATTCTCGATCTCGCCACCATCGATGCCGGCATCATGCGTCTGCAGGTCGGCGACGTCGACGTGGCCGCCACCGTCGCCGCCGCGATCGAGGGCGTGAAGGACCGCCTCGCCGCCAATCACCTGACCCTCGCCACCGACATCGCGCCCGACATCGGCCACGTCGTCGCCGACGAGAAGCGCATCCGTCAGGTGCTGTTCAATCTCCTCTCCAACGCCGTCTCCTTCTCGATGGAGGGCGGCACGGTGACGGCCGCGGCGCGGCGCGACGACGAGGCCCTGGTGCTCACCGTCGCCGACGAGGGCGTCGGCATCCCCGAGGAGCAGCTGAAGTCGGTCTTCGAGCGCTTCTACACCCGCCGCCAGGGCCCGCACCGCGGCGGCGCCGGCCTCGGCCTCTCGATCGTCAAGAGCTTCGTCGAACTGCACGGCGGCGCCGTCGAGATCGCCAGCCACGAGGGCCGCGGCACCACCGTCATCTGTCGTCTGCCGCTGCGGCCCGCCGAAACCGGCGAAGACGCCGCCGCCGCTCCGCTCGCCGGTGAGTGACGGCATGAACGGTGGACCGATCCCGGCCGACGTGGATTTCCGCATCGATCTCGCCGACGAGACGGCGACCACCGCGCTCGCCGAGGATCTCGCCGCGATCCTGAAGGTCGGCGACGTCGTCGCGCTGGTCGGCGATCTCGGCGCCGGCAAGTCGACCCTCGCCCGCGCCCTGCTGCGTGCGATCGCCGACGACGCCGAACTCGAGGTGCCGAGCCCGACCTTCACCCTGGTGCAGACCTACGATCTCAGGCTACCGCTCGCCCACTTCGATCTCTATCGCCTCTGCGGCCCCGAGGAACTCGACGAGATCGGCTTCGACGAGATGGTGCGCGAGCGCGCCGTGCTGATCGAATGGCCCGATCGCGCCGGCGAGCGCTTGGCCGAAGACGCGCTGGTGGTGGCGATCGAGCCGGGTGACGGCCCGACCGCCCGTACCGTCCGCCTCGTCGGACCGGCGGCGATCTGGCGCGATCGGCTGATCCGCACCGCGGGTGTCCGCGCCTTCCTCGCCGCCGCCGGCTGGGGCCTCGCCCATCGCCGCCATCTCCAGGGCGACGCCTCGTCGCGCTCCTACGAGCGGGTCGCGCGCGACGGCGAGACGGCGGTGCTGATGAACCATCCGGCCGAACCGGACGATGCGGCGGGCCGTGCCCGCGTCGCCGCCCGCGCCGCCGCCAAGCTGGCGGAAGGCCCGGCGCCCTTCCTCGCCTTCGCCCTCGGCCTCGCCGATCTCGGCGTCTCGGTGCCGCGCGTTCTCGCTCACGATCTGCATGCCGGATACATGTTGCTCGAGGATCTCGGCGCCGAGCCCTGCGTCGCGGGAGCCCCGCCGACGCCGATCCGCGAACGCTATCTCGCCGCCGTCGAACGCCTCGCCGACCTCCACGGCCGCGACCTGCCGCGCGTCTTGCCCGACGGCGAGGGCGGCAGCTGGGTGATCCCCGCCTACGCCGCCGCCAACTACGAGGCCGAGGTCACGGTCTTCCTCGACTGGGGCATCCCCCATCTCCTCGGCCGCCCGGCGACGGCCGCCGAGCGCGAGAGCTTCCTCGCCCTGTGGCGGCCGCTGATCGCCGAGATCCTCGCCGGACCGGCGACCTGGTGCCTGCGCGACTACCACTCGCCGAACCTCTTGTGGCTCGCCGACAGAGAGGGCCTCGCCCGCGTCGGCGTCCTCGATTTCCAGGACACGATCTTCGGTCATCCGGCCTACGACGTGGCGAGCCTCGCCGAGGATGCCCGCGTCGACGTCGCGGCCGACCTCGAGGCCGAGCTGATCGCGGCCTACGTCGCCGCGCGCCGCGCCGCCGATGCCGGCTTCGACGAAGCGGCCTTCCGCCGCGCCTACGCGATTCTCGCCGCCCAGCGCGCCACCCGCATCCTCGGCGTCTTCGCCCGGCTGAAGGCGCGGGACGGCAAGCCGCACTATCTCGCCCACGTGCCTCGCCTCTGGGGATACCTCGCCCGCGTCCTCGGCGAACCGGTGTTGCGCCCGCTGAAGCTCTGGTATGAGGAGGCCGTGCCGGCCGACCGGCGCGGCGGGGTTCGCTTCGACTGAGGCGCTCCGTCGGATCGTCAGCTCCGAGACCCGAATGTCGTCCGTCCCTTCTCGCCGTCCCACCCACGCCATGGTGCTCGCCGCCGGCCTCGGCAAGCGCATGCGCCCGATCACCGCCACCACGCCGAAGCCCCTCGTCGAGGTCGGTGGACGCTCGCTCGTCGATCACGCCATCGCCAAGCTGAAGGCCGCCGGGGTCGAGACCTGCGTGGTCAACGTCCACTACCTCGCCGATCTGGTCGAGGTGCACGTCGGCAAGTGGACGGATCCGAAGATCGTCGTCTCCGACGAGCGCGAGGCGCTGCTCGAGACCGGCGGCGGCATCGTCAAGGCGCTGCCGCTCCTCGGCGACGACCCGTTCTACGTCTACAATTCCGACAGCTTCTGGATCGAGGGCATCCGCGCCAATCTCGATCTCCTCGCCCGCCGCTGGGACGAGACGGCGATGGACGGCCTACTGCTCCTCGCGCCGATCGTCGGCTCGATCGGCTATTCCGGATCGGGCGATTTCGTCATGGACGGGCTCGGTCGACTGACCCGCCGCGGCGAGCGTCGCGTCGCCCCCTTCGCCTATGCCGGCGCCGCCATCTTCCACCCGCGCCTCTTCCGCGACGCACCCTCCGGCGCCTTCTCGCTCAACCGGCTGTTCGACCGGGCGATCGAGGAGGGCCGGCTCTACGGCCAGCGCATGGAGGGCACCTGGCTCCACGTCGGCACCCCGGACGCGATCGTCGAGGCCGAACGCGCCATAGCCGAGAGCGCCAATTGAGGCGGGGAGGGACCGGATGACCGCCACGTCCGAAGGTTCCTCGCCGCGCCGTTCCCGCGATCCCGCCCCCCGCGTCACCTCCATCGACGCCGGCCGCCCGTTCCTGCCGACCCTGGTCCGCGCCCTCCTCGACGGCGAACTGGTGCCCGGTTTCCGCTGGGACGGCCGCGATCCCGTCGCCCTCGCCGACGCCCTGATCCTGGTGCCGACCCGGCGTGCCGCCCGCGCCCTCGAAGCGGCGTTCCTCGCCGAGATCACGGCCCGTGGCGGCCCGCCGGCGATGCTGCTGCCCGCCATCCGCCCCTTCGGCGATGTCGACGCCGACGAAGATCTCTTCGCCGACGACGGTGACGACGAACCGGTCGCCACCCCGCTCGAACGCCGTCTGGTGATGGCGCGGCTGGTGCTCGGCTGGACGCGGGCCCTCGCCGGATCGCTGCTCAACCCGGCGACCGGGTCGGCGCCGACCCTGCCGTCGAGCCCGGCCGAAGCGGTGCGCCTGTCGACGGCGCTGCTCACCCTGATGGATCAGGTGGTGTCGCAGGGCGTCGACTGGGCCAAGCTCGACGATCTCGTCCCCGACGATCACGCCGCCTATTGGCAGATGACGCGGGCCTTCCTCGCCATCGTCGCCGACGCCTGGCCGAGACACCTCGCCGAACGCGGCCTCGCCGATCCGGCGGTGCGCCGTCACGCCGCGGTGCGCCGTGAAGCCGCCCGCCTCGCCGAGAACCCGCCGAAGGGCCCGGTGATCGCCGCCGGCTCGACCGGTTCGGTGCCCTCGACCGCAGAATTGATCGCGGTGGTGAGTCGGCTCGAGAACGGCGCCGTCGTCCTGCCCGGCCTCGACTTCGACCTCGACGACACGGCTTGGGACCTGCTCGAACCGGGCGCCCTCGACGGCGAACCGGTGCCCGGCCATCCCCAATACGGCCTGCGCCTGCTCCTCGACCGGCTCGGCGTCGCCCGTGCCGACGTCGTCCGCCTCGGCGGTGAACCCGACACTCGCGAAGCGGCGCGCGCCCGTCTCCTCTCCGAGAGCCTGCGGCCGGCCGAAACCTCCGATGCCTGGGCGGGTTTCGCCGCGACCGTCCGCGCCGGCGGTTTCGATCTCGACGCCGCGCTCGACGGGCTTTCGGCGATCGAGGCGAAGAGCGAGGGCGAGGAGGCGCTCGCCGTGGCGCTGGCGCTGCGCGAGGCGATCGAGGACCCGGCGAAGACCGCGGCGCTGGTCACCCCCGACCGCATCCTCGCCCGCCGCGTCGCCACCGAACTCGCCCGCTGGGGGCTCGAAATCGACGATTCCGCCGGCCAGCCCTTCGGCCACACCCGCGCCGCGCTCCTCGCCCGGCTGGTCGCCGAAGTGGCGCTCGGCGGCTACGAGCCGACCGCCGTCGCCGCCCTGCTCGCCCATCCGCTCGCCCGTTTCGGCCGACCCGCCGGCGAGGCGCGGCGGCTGGCGCGGGTGGTCGAACTGGTGGCGCTGCGCGGCCCCCGTACGCTGCCTTTCGGCCGTGGCCTCCTCTCCGCCTTCGACGAGCGGGTCGGCGAGATCGCCGCGCCGCGCTCGCGCCAGCCGCGCCCGCTCCGCCGCATTCCGCCCGAGACGCTCGTCGCCGCCCGCACCCTGCTCGCCGCCCTGGTCGACGCCCTCGAGCCGCTGGAGAGCCTCGCCGGATCCGGCGACGTCGCCGTGCCGGTCCTGCTCGCCGCCCATGTCGGGGCGCTCTCGGCGGTCGCCCGCGACGACACCGGCTCCGACGCCGCCCTCTACGACGGCGACGACGGCGCCGCCCTCGCCTCGGCGCTCGCCGAACTCGGCCGCGCCGCGGCGAGCGAAGGCGGTGATCTCGCCTTTCCCGCCTCCGCCTGGCCCGGCTTCTTCGACGCGCTGCTCGGCGACGCGCCGGTGCGCCGGCCGACCGCGCCGGACGCCCGCATCTTCGTCTTCGGCCCGCTCGAGGCGCGCCTCCTCTCCTTCGATCTGGTGGTGCTCGCCGGCCTCGACGAAGGCGTCTGGCCGATCGCCACCCGCACCGACCCCTGGCTGTCGCGACCGATGCGCCGGGAAATGGCGCTGGAGGCCCCCGAGCGCCGCATCGGCCTCGCCGCTCACGACTATGCCCAGGGCGCCGCCGCCCGCCGGGTGGCGCTCGCCCGTTCCGCCCGCGCCGGCGGCGCGCCGACCGTCGCCTCGCGCTGGCTGCAGCGCCTGACCACGCTGATCGGCGCCGAGGGCCACCGCCGTCTGACCGGCGAGGCCGAGCACCTGCTCCGCTGGGCCCGCGCCCTCGACGCCGCATCGGCGCCGCCCCGCACGATCCGCCGGCCCGAACCGCGGCCGCCGGTCGAGTGGCGGCCGAACAAACTGTCGGTGACCGAGATCGAGACCTGGATCCGCGACCCCTACGCCCTCTATGCCCGCCACGTGCTCGGCCTCGATCCGCTCGACCCGCTCGGCGGCGGGATCGGCGCGGCGGAACGCGGCACCTTCGTCCACGAGGTGCTGGCGCAGTTCGTCGAGACCTGGGACGGCACCGCGAGCGAGGTCGAGGCGGCACGGCTCGCCGGGATCGCCGGAACCTGCCTCGAAAAATACGAGGCCTTCCCCGAGATCGTCGCCCTGTGGCGGCCGCGCCTCGACGCGATCGCCCGCTGGTGGCTCGCGGCGGACGCGGCGCGCAGCCCGCTCGTCGGCGAACGCCGCACCGAGGTCGGCGGCCGTTGGGAGATCCCGGAGATCGGAAGAGCACACGTCTGAACTCCAGTCACACTTGAATCTCGTAT
>CALMYM010000083.1 GCA_937873675.1 uncultured Alphaproteobacteria bacterium
CGCTTCCGGCTACGAGGCGAAGGCGGGCACGGTCCTGGTGGTGCCGGCGGCGGGGGGAGGGCTCGCCGGGGCGCTCTTCGGCCTCGGCGGCGACAAGGACGCGGCTCGCACGCCCTTCCTGCCGGGCAAGGCCGCGAGCCTGTTGCCCACAGGCGACTGGCGCTTCGACGGGCCCCTCGCCGACGAGACCCTGGCGGCGCTCGCCTTCGCCCTCGAGAGCTGGCGCTTCCGCCGCTACAAGAAGTCGCCCGAGCGCGGCGTCCGTCTCGTCGTCGGTCCCTCGGTCGATCTCGCCGCGGTCGCCCGCACCGCCGAGGCCGTCTTCCTCGCCCGCGAGCTGGTCGAGACGCCGGCCAACGACCTCGGTCCGGCCGAACTCGCCGGAGCCGTCCGCGCCGTCTTCGACGATGCGGGGGGATCGGTCGCCGAAATCGTCGGCGACGACCTCCTCGGCGCGAATTTCCCGCTCGTCCATGCCGTCGGCAAGGGCTCCGACCGGCCGCCGCGCCTCGTCGACGCCACCTGGGGCGATCCCGCCCATCCCAAGGTGACGCTGGTCGGCAAGGGCGTCGTCTTCGACACCGGCGGCCTCGACATCAAGCCCGACAGCGCCATGCTGCTGATGAAGAAGGACATGGGTGGCGCCGCCAACGCGCTGGCGCTCGCCCGGATGATCGTCGAAGCTGGTCTGCCGGTGCGCCTGCGCCTGATCGTGCCGGCGGTCGAGAACGCCGTCTCCGGCCGCGCCTTCCGTCCCGGCGACGTGGTGCCGTCGCGCCGCGGCACGACGGTGGAGATCGGCAACACCGACGCCGAGGGTCGTCTGGTCCTCGCCGATGCGCTGGCGCTCGCCGACGAGGAGGCGCCCGATCTCATGATCGACCTCGCCACCCTGACCGGCGCGGCGCGCGTCGCCCTCGGCCCCGACCTGCCGCCGTTCTACACCTCCGACGAGGCGCTCGCCGCCGAGATCGCCGCGGCGTCGGCCCGCGTCTTCGACCCGCTGTGGCGCATGCCGCTGTGGCCGGCCTACCGCGCCATGCTCGACAGCCGCGTCGCCGACATGAACAACGTCGCCTCCGGCGGCTTCGCCGGCTCGATCGTGGCGGCGCTGTTCCTGGAGAAATTCGTCGAGAAGGCGAAGAGCTGGGTCCACGTCGACATCTTCGCCTGGACGCCGAAACCCTCGCCGGGCCGCCCCGAGGGCGCCGAAGCCCAGGCGATCCGCGCCCTCTTCGAGGTGATCGCGGCGCGCTGGCCGAAGCGCTGACGGCGAAGGAGGCGCGGGCGAACGCGGGTCACGCGTGATCGCGAACCCGCGCCTCGGATCGCTCCGGCGTGCCGATGATCCGGGATCCCTCGGGAAAGTCGCCTCAGCGCATCCGCAGGAGCGCGTCCGCGGTTTCCGAATCGAGGCCGACGGCGTTGATCCAGCCACCGATGATGGCGGCGCGGATCGCCTGCGCCTTCTCCACGTGCAGCGCGACGCCGAGCCGGGTCGGGATCGACTTCAGCACCGTCGGCGACACCGACAGCGTGCAGTCGTCGAATTCCGTCGGGATGACCTTGCCGTCCGCCCCGTAGAACCAGCCGCAGATGGTGCCGACCGCGCCCGAGGCGGCGATCTTGCCGATCCGGTCGGTGGGGATGACGCCGTGGCGGAAGACGGTGGCGAGCGGGCTGATCTCGCCGATGCCGACCAGCGCGATCGAGGCGCGCTTCATCAGCTCGAACACCGTCGACACCGTCGAGGTCTGCAGGAGATGAGCGGCGGCTTCGGCGCTGTCGACGATCGCCGGCACCGGCAGCTGCCAGGCGCGCGCGCCGAGGCCGTTGGCGATGGTGCGGCACACTTCCGAAGAATGCGACGGGATCTGCGGTGCACCGACGCCGCCGATCAGCGACACGACGTCGATGTCGGAGGATTTCGCCCGGCGGACCGCCGCCGCGATCGACGCCACCGTGTCGCCGTCGGAGACGCCGATCACCGTACCGCCGTTCGTCCGCTCCTCGACGACCCGCGCCACGGCGCGGCCGAGCACGTCACCGACCGCGGCACCACCGGCGCGCGGCTGCACCACGACGGCGAAATCGAGCCCGTAGGCATGGGTCAGACGGCGTTCGAGGGCGAAGTCACGCAGGCCGGTCGGCGAGATCTGGATTTCGACGAAGCCGAGGTCCATCGCCGCCTTGAGGGCGCGACTGACCGTCGATTCGGATATGTCGAGCGCCCGCGCGATCTCGTTCTGCGGCATCCGCTGGTCGTAACGCATCTGCGCGATCCGCAGAATCGTCTCGTCGTCTCGTCGATGCCGCGCCATGTGACCCGTTTATCGTTGATCGCAATGAATTTCGTTAACACGACAACGGCGAGTCGTGCCAGTCGATATACTGACGGACCGGCCCGGTCGACGTGATCGACGAGGCGGAAATCGATGAAAATGCAGTGCCGACGCCGACGTGGTACGTCGTCGCACCCGCCCCGATCGGTTGTCGGAGAGCTGCGGCATCGAGCCACATCGCGCGATGTGAAGGCGAAACGCGCCGTCCTCCGCGGTGAAATCGTCCGGGCGGGCGCTCCGCAAGTCGTGGTCGTCGCGTCTCGCGCCGCCGCCGCGAGGCGGCATCACGCCCGCGAGCTGCGCCGCCGGTCGATGGTCGTCAGGTCGATCACCCGATCGGGGATGGTCACCTCGAAGGTGGCGCCGGGGCCCGCGTCGACCAGTTCGATCGATCCGCCGTGCGCCCGGATCAGCTCGGCGCAGATGGCGAGCCCGAGGCCGGTGCCGCCGCGCCGGAAGCCGCCCTGGAACGGCCGGAACAGATTCTCCCGCGCCTTCGGCGGCACGCCCGGCCCGGTGTCGGCGACCCGGATGGTCACCACCGCGCCCTGTCGCCGCCCCGACACGGTGATGCGCCGCACCAGCGACGGATCGGTGTCGGCCTCGAAGGCCTGGGCGGCGTTGCGTGTGAGATTGAGCAGAACGCGGAACAACTGGTCGGGATCGGCGTCGATCTCGAGGTTCGCCGCCACCTCGATGTCGTAGCCGATGTCGCCGTCGAGCCGACAGCCGTCGAGCGTCTCGCGCCGGCCGAGCATGTCGCCGACGTCCTCGACGAGGCGACGCAGCGCGATCAGCCGCCGCTCCGGCGGCGCTTCGCCGGTCTTGCCGTAGTCGAGCACCGCGCGGGAGTAGCCGATGGCGCGGTCGAGCGTGGCGACGAGCTTCGGCACGAAGCGCTGCACCGTGCCGTCGGGGATGGCCGAGAGCCGGTCGGTGATCAGCTGCGCCGAGGCGAGCATGTTCCGGAGGTCGTGATTGATCTTGGAGACCGCCACGCCGAGATCGGCGAGGTGCTTCTTCTGGGCGAGCGATCCGGCGAGCTCGGTCTGCAATTCGGCGAGCCGCGTCTCCGCCGTGCCCATCTCGTCACCGCGGCCCGAGGGCTGGATGATGCGCGACGGGTTCTCCGGATCGGCGGCGAAGTCGGCCATCGCCCGGCTCAGCCGGTCGAGCGGTTCGAGGAACAGCCGCCGGAGCGCCAGGAAGATCAGCACCGCCGCCACCATCAGCACCGCGGCGGACGTCGCCAGCAGGCGTCCGGCGTAGTTGAGCGTCGCCTCGCGGATCGGCGTCTCCGACAGCACGAGGTCGACGATCGTCCCGTCGGCCCGCGGCGTGCCGATGAGGCGCAGCGTCCGGCCGTCGCCCGCCGCCAACATGGCGAGAACGTCGGCCACCGGCGAGAACGGTTCGACGCCGGCGAGATCGGTGATCGCGTCGACTCGGATCGGCGCTTCGGACATGGCGACCAGCCGGCGCATCTTGCCCGAGCGCACCGCGATCGCCTGGGCGTCGAGCGAGGCGAGCAGCCGGTCCTGCAGAGCGCGGCCGACGTCGGTGGTGTTCTCGAGCGACAGCGCGACCAGTTCGGCCTGCTTCGTCATCTCCTGCAGCCGGGCGAGCCGGAAATGGGCGATCGACGGCACGAAGACGAGGATTTCCGCGGCGAGGACGAAGAGCGCCGTCAGCGCGATCAGCTTGGTCGACAGCCGAACGTCGCGGCCCCCAGCCGGGGTGTCGCGATCCGTCGTCGCCCGATCGGTGTCCGCCTTCGCATCGGACATGGAGACCTCGTCCTCGCACGTCTCGCCGCGTTCCGATCCGGTCCGGCGAAGTACATACCCTAGCACGAACGCGGCGCCTGTGCTCCCGCTCCGCGTCGGTTCGGTGAATTCCCGCCGTGGCCGTGTGAAGACATGGTCGATCCGACGGCGTTTCTGCCCCTTCGCGCGTTGACAGGGGCGCCGTCGCCCCCCTATAAGCCCCCTCGACCGGGATCCTCGTCCCTTCGGGCCGCGCGGTCGCGTGCGCCCGCTCTTCAGGGGCCGGCCACCGTTTCCGTGCCTCGGCATCGGAGCGGAGGCCGAACGGGATCGCCTCCGCCGTGCGCGGAAGCCGCCGAAACTTCGTCCGCCCAGGCGGACGGCGAAACATCGTCCGCCCAGGCGGACGGAACGTAACACGAGACCGAAGGGGGCCGTCCGGACGGGCGGCGATGGACCCATGAAGCGCACCTATCAGCCCTCCAAGATCGTGCGCAAGCGCCGCCACGGTTTCCGCGCCCGCACCGCCACCGTCGGCGGCCGTCTGGTGCTCGCCCGTCGCCGCGCCCGCGGCCGCAAGCGCCTGTCGGCCTGAGCCCGACGCGGTTTCCGACCCCCGCGCCCCCGGGGCCGGCCCGACGGGCCCGAGGTCGGGGGAGCGATCCGAGGTCGAGGCCGAGATGAAGCGACTGAAGAAACGCGCCGAGTTCCTGTCCGTGGCCCGTGGGGCCCGGTCGGCTCGGCGCGCCTTCGTGCTTCAGACCGCCCGTCTTCCCGACGAGACCACCGAGCCGCGCTGCGGCTTCACCGTCTCCAAGAAGGTCGGCAACGCGGTGGTGCGCAACCGGGTGCGCCGCCGTCTCAAGGAGGCGATCCGCCTCGATGGCGAACGCCTCGCCCGCCCCGGCTTCGACCATGTGGTGATCGGCCGGCGCGAAGCGCTGTCGCAGCCCTTCTCCGACCTGCGCGCCGATCTCGCCGGTGCCTTCCGGCAGGGGCGCAAGGATCGCCGCGGCGGTGACGCCGCCACCACGCCAGACCGCCCCGCCGCACCCCGGCCTACCCACCGCGACGCCCGCGGCGAAACCCCTGGACGGACCCGATGATCGAGAATCGGAACTACATCGTCGCGATCGCCCTCTCGATCGCCGTCCTGATCGGCTGGCAGTTCTTCGTCGCCGGACCGCGGATGGAAGCCGAGCGTCAGCGCCGCCTCGCCGAGACCGCCGCCCAGAGTCAGGTCGCCCCGGCGCCGACCCCGGCCGCGCCCGGCCAGACCGCCGCGACGGCGACCCCGACGCCCGCCGGCCCCGGCGTCGTGCCGACCCCGGCCGGTCCGGTCGGTGGACCGGTCGTCGCCGCCGCGCCGCTGTCGCGCGAGCAGGCGCTCGCCGCCGCCGCCCGCGTCAAGATCGAAACCCCGGTGCTGTTCGGCTCGATCAACCTCGTCGGTGGCCGCATCGACGACGTCGGCTTCAAGAAGTACCGCGAGGCCGTCGATCCCAAGAGCCCGGCGATCGAGCTCCTGTCGCCGGCCGGCGCCAAGGACGCCTATTTCGCCGACTTCGGCTGGCTCTCGGACGCCGGTGCGCCGGTCAAGGTTCCCGGCCCGGAGACCAAGTGGACGCAGAAGGGCACCGCGCCCCTCGGCGTCGGCGCTCCCGTGACCCTGACCTGGGACAACGGCGAAGGCTTCACCTTCGAGCGCACCGTCTCGGTCGACGATCGTTACATGTTCGGGATCACCGACAAGGTGACGAACGCCTCCGGACGCGCCACGACGCTCTACCCCTATTCTGTGCTGACCCGTGAGGGCACGCCGGAGACCGCCGGCTATTACGTCCTGCACGAGGGCGCCATCGGCGTCTTCGGCGACGAGGGTCTGCAG
This sequence comes from uncultured Alphaproteobacteria bacterium, assembly GCA_937873675.1. GTDB lineage: Bacteria > Pseudomonadota > Alphaproteobacteria > Rhizobiales > Ancalomicrobiaceae > CALBKH01. Next base: position 5,997 of record CALMYM010000083.1, read on the forward strand.
GAGCTGAAGTACGACGACCTGAAGAAGAAGGGTAAGATCGAGCCCGCCAAGGTCGCCGGCGCCTGGATCGGCTTCGTCGACAAGTACTGGGCCGCCGCTCTCGTCCCCGACAAGGCCGTCAAGGTGCAGCCGCGCTTCGCCGGCGTGGCCGCCGCCGCCGGCCGTCCCGACACCTATCAGACCTTCATGCTGGCCGACGGCCTGCCGGTCGCCGCCGGCGCCGCGATCACCTCGACCACCCATTTCTTCGCCGGCGCCAAGGAAGTGGCCGCCGTCGACGGCTACGCCGACAAGCTCGGCATCGAGCGTTTCGACCGGCTGATCGACTGGGGTTGGTTCTACTGGCTGACCAAGCCGCTGTTCTTCCTCATCGACATCCTCAACAAGTGGGTCGGCAACTTCGGCATCGCCATCCTGATCGTCACCGTCCTCGTCAAGGCCGTCTTCTTCCCGCTCGCCAACAAGTCCTACGACTCGATGAGCAAGATGAAGAAGGTGCAGCCCGAGATGAAGGAGCTGCAGGAGCGCTTCAAGGACGATCGCGCCGCCCAGCAGCAGGCGATGATGGAGCTCTACCGGCGAGAGAAGATCAATCCGCTGGCCGGCTGTCTGCCGATCCTGATCCAGATCCCGGTGTTCTTCGCGCTCTACAAGGTGATCTTCGTCACCATCGAAATGCGTCAGGCGCCGTTCTTCGGCTGGATCAAGGACCTCGCGGCGCCCGATCCGACCTCGATGTTCAACCTGTTCGGACTGATCCCCTTCGAGCCGCCGTCGATGCTGATGATCGGCATCTGGCCGCTGATCATGGGCGTGACCATGTTCGTCCAGATGAAGCTCAACCCGCCGCCGCCGGATCCGACGCAGAAGATGCTGTTCGACTGGATGCCGGTGATCTTCACCTTCATGCTGGCGAACATGCCGGCGGGCTTGGTGATCTACTGGACCTGGAACAACTTCCTGTCGATCGCCCAGCAGTGGTTCATCATGGCGAAGAACGGCGTGAAGGTGGAACTGTGGGAGAACCTCAAGTCCACCTTCACCAAGGCGCCGCCGCCGGCGGCTCACTGAGGCCGGCATGGGCGGTCCCCGCGACGACGAGACGATGCGCGAGGAGGTGGACGAGAAGGTCCGCCTCCTCTTCGCGCGTCCGTGGAGCTTCGAACGCGGCATCGCCGATTTCGACGATCTGCCGGAGGCCACCGGTTCCGAGGTCGCCTTCGCCGGCCGCTCCAACGTCGGCAAGTCGAGCCTGATCAACGCCGTCTGCGGCCAGAACGGCCTCGCCCGCACCTCCGACACGCCCGGCCGCACCCAGCAGCTCAACTGGTTCGTCCCGGCGGTGCTGAACGAGCGCTCGAAGAAGACCGAGCGACTCACCTCCGGCGCCCCGCGTGAGGCGGTCGACGTCGGCCTCACCCTCGTAGACATGCCCGGCTACGGCTTCGCCCAGGCGCCGAAGTCCCAGGTCGACGCCTGGACCCGCCTCGTCTTCGACTATCTGCGTGGCCGCCCCAACCTGCGCCGCGTCTATCTGCTGATCGATTCGCGCCACGGCCTGAAGAAGGTCGACACCGACGTGCTCGATCTCCTCGACAAGGCGGCGGTCTCCTACCAGATCGTCCTGACCAAGGCCGACAAGATCGCCAAGACCCTCGACGGCCAGCCGGTGGCGCGCGTCGTCGCCGACACCGTCGCCGCCATCCGCAAGCGCCCCGCCGCCCATCCCGAGATCCTGGTGACCTCGTCGGAGAAGGGATGGGGCATCGAACGCCTGCGCGCCGAGATCGCCTTCTTCGCCTCCTGACCCACCCCGAACCGTCCGACGGGAGATCCGAGATGCCCACCACGCCGAAGCCGGAAGCCGAGATGGTCGCGGAAGCCGAGATCCTGTCCAAGGCGCTGCCCTACATGCTGCGCTACGACGACAAGACGGTCGTGGTGAAGTTCGGTGGCCACGCCATGGGCGACGAGGCGCTCGGCAAGGCCTTCGCCGAGGACATCACCCTCTTGAAGCTCTCCGGCGTCAATCCGGTGGTGGTCCACGGCGGCGGCCCGCAGATCAACGCCATGCTGTCGAAGCTCGGAATCAAGTCCGAATTCGCCGCCGGCATGCGCATCACCGATCGCGCCACCGTCGAGATCGTCGAGATGGTGCTGGCCGGATCGATCAACAAGGAGATCGTCCAGACCATCCAGGAGGCCGGCGGACGCGCCATCGGCCTGACCGGCAAGGACGGCAACATGGTCACCGTGACGCCGTTGACCCGCAAGGTGATCGATCCCGACAGCAACATCGAGAAGGTGGTCGACCTCGGCTTCGTCGGCGAGCCGAAGAAGGTCCGCACCGAAGTGCTCGAGGTGCTGGCCAAGTCGGAGATCATCCCGGTTCTCGCCCCCGTCTGCCCCGGCGAGGACGGCGAGACCTACAACGTCAACGCCGACACCTTCGCCGGCGCCATCGCCGGCGCCCTGAAGGCGACCCGCGTCCTCTTCCTCACCGACGTCCCCGGCGTGCTCGACGCCAACAAGCAGCTGATCAAGGAACTCACCCGCGCCGAGGCGCAGCGCCTGATCGACGAGGGCGTCATCACCGGCGGCATGATCCCCAAGGTCGAGACCTGCTTCGAGGCGCTCGATCGCGGCGTCGAGGCGGCGGTCATCCTCAACGGCAAGGTGCCCCACGCCGTCCTGCTCGAGATCTTCACCGAGCACGGCGCCGGCACGCTGATCACCCCGTGACGCCGGCGCCGATCGGCCGCCGCCGACCCGGCACACCCACGAGTCCCGGACGCGGAGCCGCCCGATGATCGACACCCGCCCGGACTTCGACACGCGAGAAGCGCTCGCCGCCCGGCGGGCGCGATTCGCCCGGGTCGACGAGTGGGTCTTCGACCTCGACAACACGCTCTATCCCGCCCACACCGACCTCTTCGCTCAGGTCGACGTGAAGATCCGCGACTTCGTGCAGAAGCTGCTCGGCTCGACGCCGGACGAGGCGCAGCGCCTGCAGAAGGACTACTACCGCCGCTACGGCACGACGCTGCGCGGTTTGATGATCGAGCACGGCATCACGCCGGACGATTTCCTCGAATACGTCCACGACATCGACCATTCGGTGGTCGAGCCCGATCCGGCGCTGGGCCGGGCGATCGAGCGCCTGCCGGGCCGCAAGTTCATCATGACCAACGGCACGCGCAAGCACGCCGAGAAGGTCGCCGCCCGTCTCGGCATCACCCATCACTTCACCGACATCTTCGACATCGTCGCCGCCGACCTGCTGCCGAAGCCGCACCGCGAGACCTACGACGCCTTTCTCGCCAGGGCCGGCATCGTCCCCGAGCGCGCCGCCATGTTCGAGGATCTGTCGCGCAATCTCGCCGTCCCCCATGCCCTCGGCATGGCGACGGTGCTGGTGGTGCCGCACGGCGCCCGCGAGGTGTTGCGCGAATCCTGGGAACTCGAAGGTCGCGAGGACGGTCACGTCGACTGGCTCACCGACGACCTCGCCGCCTTCCTCCACGGTCTGATCGTCGGCTGAGGCGGGATCCTGGGGGAAATTCTCGGCGTCCGCCTGTCGGCCGGTGCGGTCGCCTCAGCGACCGCCTGTCGGATTGACTCGGCCCCCTCTCTCGGTAATGTCCCGCCACCCTCGGGGCCTCCGGCATCGCCGGTGCGGGCTCCGAACCCACGACGACCCGACGGCGGTTCGCGCGACCGCCGTCTCATCGGGAGCCGCCCCATGCAGATGACCGCCGCCGCCCTCGCCGATCTCGCCAAGACCGTCGACGACGCCTTCGAGCGCCGCGCCGAGATCGACACCTCGACCAAGGGCGCGGTGCGCGACGCCGTCGAAACCGCCCTCTCCCTGCTCGACAAGGGCAAGGTCCGCGTCGCCGAGAAGCACGGCGACGACTGGGTGGTGAACCAGTGGCTGAAGAAGGCGGTACTGCTGTCCTTCCGCCTCAACCCGATGACCATCATCAAGGGCGGCCCGGACCACGCCACCTGGTGGGACAAGGTTCCCTCCAAGTTCGACGGCTGGCGCGCCCTCGACTTCGAGAAGGGCGGATTCCGCGCCGTGCCGGGCTGCGTCGTCCGCCGCTCCGCCTTCATCGCACCGTCGGTGGTGCTGATGCCCTCCTTCGTCAACCTCGGCGCCTACGTCGACACCGGCACCATGGTCGACACCTGGGCGACGGTCGGCTCCTGCGCCCAGATCGGCAAGAACGTCCATCTCTCCGGCGGCGTCGGCATCGGCGGCGTGCTGGAGCCGCTGCAGGCCGGTCCGACCATCATCGAGGACGACTGCTTCATCGGCGCCCGCTCCGAGGTGGTCGAAGGCGTCGTCGTCGGCCAGGGCTCGGTGATCTCCATGGGCGTCTTCATCGGCGCCTCCACCAAGATCGTCGACCGCGAGACCGGCGAGGTCCACATGGGCCGCGTGCCGCCCTATTCGGTGGTCGTCTCCGGCTCGCTGCCGGGCAAGCCGCTGCCGAACGGCGCTCCCGGCCCCTCGACCTACTGCGCCGTCATCATGAAGCGCGTCGACGAGAAGACCCGCGCCAAGACCTCGATCAACGACCTG
>CALMYM010000084.1 GCA_937873675.1 uncultured Alphaproteobacteria bacterium
ATCCGCTCGGTCACCGCCGTCACCGTCTACGATGCCGAGGGCGAGCCGACCGTCCTGGCCGCGACCGCCTGGATCCTCGACGCCGCGGCGCAGCCCGCCCGCCTCGTCTTCACCGGATCGGCGCCGCTGCCCGGCCGGGCGATCAACGGCATCGAGATCGACGTCGTCGCCGGCTACGGCGCCTCCGGTCTTTCGGTACCGCAGCCGTTGAGGCTCGCGGTCATGACCCTGGTCGCGCGCTGGTACGAGGACCGCGAGGGCCTCTCCTACGGCATCGTGCCGTCGCGGGTGGCGGCCGCCTTCGAGGCCCTGGTCGCCCCCTTCCGGGTGATGAGGCTGGCATGACGACGGCGCTCCCCATCGGCGAACTGCGTCATCGTCTGGTTCTCGAGCGCGCCTCGACCGACGCCGTCGGCGAGATCGTGTGGACAGTGGTCGACACCGTTTTCGCCGCGATCGCACCGGCCTCGGCGGGCGAGACGATCGCCGGTGCCACGCCCACCGGCACCGTCTCTCATCGCATCGAGATACGCTGGCGCGGCGACGTCACCGGCCGTTATCGCCTGCCTCGCGGCGCCCGCATCTCCCACATCGCCCCCCCCCGCCACCTCGACAACCGCCACCGCCCCCCCGTCGCCCCCCCCGAGGAGGAAGGCCGATGACCGCCGCTCTCGCCCTGCAGACGGCGATCCTGGAGCGCCTGCGCGCCGACCCGGACCTCGCCGCTTCGCCGCTCGCCGACCGCATCTTCGACGCCGCGCAGCGCGATGCGGCCTTTCCCCATCTCGCCGTCGCCGAGGTGACGACCCGCGACCGCTCCGGTCTCGACACGCCGCTCGCCGAGCACCGCGTCTCCTTGCGCGTCTTCTCGCGCAAGGGCGGCCGGCGCGAGGTGGCGACGCTTGCCGGTCGCGTCGAGAGCGTGCTCGAGGCCGGCGATCTCGTCCTCGTCGGGCATCGGCTGGTGCTCTTGCGCCGCGACGCCACCGAAGTGCGGGTTCTGAAGGACCAGGTCACGGCCGAAGCCGTCCTGCGTTTCGTCGCCCTCACCGAACCGCTCTGACCCCTCGTAGGAAGCTCGGATCGAAACGTCCGAACTTCGCGTTCCGTCTCACTCGGGAGCCCGATATGGCCATCCAACGCGGCAAGGACCTCCTCTTGAAGCTCGACGAGGCCGCCACCGGCGATTTCGTCACCGTCGCCGGCCTGCGCTCGCGGCGGCTCGACTTCTCCACCGACACCGTCGACGTCACCACCGGCGACAGCCCCGATCGCTGGCGCGAACTGCTCGCCGGCGCCGGCGTCCGTCGCGCCCGCGTCTCCGGCGCCGGAGTGTTCAAGGACGACGCCTGCGACGCCTCGGTGCGGGCCACCTTCTTCGCCGGGGCGATCCGTCCCTGGCGCATCGTGTTGCCCGACTTCGGCACGGTGGAGGGGGCGTTCCTGATCGCCGCCCTCGAATTCGCCGGCGACCACGACGGCGAGCTGACCTTCGATCTGACGCTGGAATCGGCCGGCGCGCTCACCTTCACCGCGAGCTGACGCCATGGCCAACCGACGACGCGGCGAGATCGCCGCGGTGGTCGACGGCGAAGCCGTCACCCTCTGCCTCACCCTCGGCGCCCTCGCCGAACTCGAGACCGCCTTCGGCGTCGACGATCTCGTCGCCCTCGCCGAGCGGTTCTCCACCGGTCGCCTCTCCGCCCAGGATCTCTTGCGCATCTTCGCCGCCGCACTGCGCGGTGGGGGGCGCTCGGTCACCGATGCGGAGGTGGCGCGGATGCGCGTCGCCGGCGGCCTCGCGGGCCTCGCGGCGATCGTCGCAGACTTGCTCGAATTCGCCTCCGGCGCGGCCGCCGCCGAACCGCCGGACCGAGGGGCAGGGCAGGGGAGCGAGCGAGGGGAGGGGAGTAGCACGATCGGCGCGACCACCCGCCCTCCGGCCGTCCCGGGGGCGGCGAGCCCTTCCCCTGGGACGCCGTGAT
>CALMYM010000085.1 GCA_937873675.1 uncultured Alphaproteobacteria bacterium
TCGACAACTCCGCCGGCGTCAATTCCTCCGATGTCGAGGTCAACATCAAGATCGCCCTGGCGACGGCGGTGGCGGACGGGCGGCTGTCGGGGCCGGACCGCGACGCGCTGCTCGCCGCCATGACCGACGAGGTGGCGGTGTTGGTGCTCGCCAACAACCATTCGCAGACCCTGTCGATCTCGCTCGCCGAGCGGCTCGGGGTCACCGATCTGCCGTTCCAGCGGCGCATGGTGACCGGGCTCGAGCGCGCCGGCCGGCTCGACCGCAAGGTCGAGACCCTGCCGACCGACGCCGCTTTCGCCTCGCGCGAGGCGGCGGGGCGGCCGCTCACCCGGGCGGAGATCGGCGTGCTGCTCGCCTATGCGAAACTGTCGGCCAAGGTCGATCTGCTCGCCTCGGACGCGCCGGACGACCCGTTCTTCGCGGCCGAACTCGCGGCCTATTTCCCGCAGCGTCTGCGCGCCGACTATGCCGACTGCATCGCCGGTCATCGACTGAAGCGCGAGATCGTCGCCACCCGCCTCGCCAACATGGTGGTCGACCGCGGCGGGCCGACGTTCCTGACGCGCGTGTCCGACCGGACGGGGGCGGGGGTGCCGGCGATCGTCCGGGCCTTCGCGGTGGCGCGCGGGGTCTTCGGCCTCGCCGAGCTGGAGCGCGGGCTCGACGCTCTCGACGGGAAGATCTCGGGCGCGCTGCAGTTGGAGCTCTACGGCCAGGTCCGCGATCTGGCGATGACCGGCACGGTCTGGTTCCTGCGCCACGTGTCGTTCCGCGACGGCGTCGGCGCGGCGATCGAGCGCTTCGGCGCGGCGATCACGTCGCTCGAGCCGGAGCTCGAGGCGTTGTTGCCGCTGGCGGCGCTCGAGGTGATCGAGGCGGAGCGCGAGCGGCTGGTGACGGCCGGCGTGCCGAACGATCTCGCCGAGCGTCTCGCCCATCTCGACGTGGTGATCGAGATCCCCGACATCACGCTCACGGTGGAACGTACGGCGAAGACCCAGGCGGAGGTGGCGATCGCCCATTTCGCCGTCGCCGACCGACTGTCGATCGATCGGCTCGAGGCGATGGTGCGCGGGTTGCCGGTCGCCGACTACTACGACGGTCTCGCCCTCGACCGGGCGGCGCGTGCGCTCGACGACGCCCATCGCGGCATCGTCGCCGAGGCGCTCGCCTGCGGCGGGGTGGAGGCCTGGGAGGCGCGCTACGGTGCGGAGATCGGCCGAGCGGTGGGGGTGGTCGACGAGACGTTGGGGGATGCCGCGACGCCGAGCGTCTCGCGCTTCACCGTCGCCGCCTCGCTCCTCGCCGATCTGGCGGAGAAGGGGGGAGGAGCGGCTCTCCCGTCGCCCCGCGACGGGAGAACGCGAAGGTCCGGTGGACTTCCGCGACCGACGAACGCCCGGAGCGCGAGCGAAGGGCCGGGCGGGGGTGCGGCAACTTCGGTGCGAGCGACGAACGCCCGGAGCGCGAGCGAAGGGCCGGGCGGGGGTGCGGTTCGCTCCGAGCCCCACCGGCCTTCCTGGGCGTCGCCGCATGCTGCCCACCCCACCACCGCATTTCGCCACGATCCGGTATATGAGTGAGGCGCCGCGCGTCGCGGCGGGAGAGAGTCGCATGGCGAACACACACGGCACGCCCCCCACGCCGCGCACGTCCCGTGCCGGGCTCGTCGGCTGGGTGATGTTCGACTGGGCGATGCAGCCGTTCTTCACGCTGGTCACGACCTTCGTCTTCGCGCCGTGGTTCGCCGCCCATCTCGCTCGCGATGCGGCCTCGGGTCAGGCGCAGTGGGGCTATGCCACGGCGACGGCGGGGTTGGTGATCGCGGTGCTCTCGCCGGTGCTCGGTTCGATCGCCGATGCGCTCGGCCGCCACAAGCCGTGGGTCGGGGCCTTCGGTGTGCTGATGATGATCGGTGCCTCGTCGCTGTGGCTGGCCACGCCCGGGCATCCGGCCTCGGTGGCGCTGGCGCTCGCCGGTTTCGTCATCGGCACCATCGGGGCGGAATTCGCCACCGTCTTCAACAACGCGATGATGCCGCGACTGGTGCCGCCGTCCGAACTCGGCCGGTTGTCGGGCACCGGCTGGGCGGTCGGCTACGTCGGCGGTCTCGTCAGTCTCGTGGTGGTGCTCGGTTTCCTCGCCGCCGAGACGGCGACGGGGAAGACGCTCCTCGGTCTTTCGCCGGTCTTCGGGCTCGACCCGGCGACGGGCGAAGGGGCGCGGGCGACCGGGCCGCTCTCGGCGCTGTGGTTCGTCGTCTTCGCCCTGCCGATGTTCCTCTTCACCCCCGACAGCAATCACGGCGGCAAGGCGGCGGAGACGATCGGCACGGGGCTTTCCCGTCTCGCCGACACGGCGCGGGACCTCAAGGCGGTGCCGAGCCTCGGCCGCTTCCTCCTCGCCAACATGGTCTACACCGACGGTCTCGTCGCCCTCTTCGCCTTCGGCGGCATCTATGCGGCGGGCGTCTTCGGCTGGTCGACGATCGAACTCGGCCTCTTCGGCATCTTCCTCACCATCACCGGGTCGATCGGCGCCTACACCGGCGGTCGGCTCGACGACCGTTTCGGTTCGAAAGCGGTGGTGCTCGGGGCGCTGATCGTGCTGTTCCTCACCCTGGTGCTGGTCGTCTCGATCGATCGCACCCACGTGTTCTTCGTCGTGCCGGTGGCGGCGGGACAGGGTGGGCTCTACGCCGGTACGGCGGCCAAGGTCTATCTCCTGGCCGGCGGCATCCTCGGGCTCGCGGCCGGGCCGCTGCAGGCGGCGTCGCGCACCCAGCTGGCGCGCATGGCGCCGGCCGACGCGATCGCCCGGTTCTACGGCTTCTTCGCCCTGTCGGGGAAGGTGACGAGCTTCATGGGACCGCTGGCGGTGGCGTTGGTCACCGATTGGACCGAGAGCCAGCGTGCCGGCGCGGCGGTGTTGGCGGTGTTCCTGGTGACCGGGTTCGGTTTGATGGCCGGGGTGAAGACGCCGCGGCGGTGAGATCGAGGGCGAACCGGTAGGGCGGAATAGGCGAAGCCGTATTCCGCCACGGGTGTCGACGGCGGAATACGGCTTCGCCCATTCCGCCCTACGATCTGCGATTCCGAACGACGAAACGAAAACGGGGGCCGCGTCGCCGCGGCCCCCGTTCGATTTCCACGATGTCCCGCCTCAGTGGCGGAAGTGGCGCATGCCGGTCGTGACCATGGCGATGCCGGCCTTGTTCGCGGCGTCGACGACTTCCTGGTCGCGCATCGAGCCGCCCGGCTGGACGACGGCGGGGGCGCCCGCCTCGACCACGACCTCGAGGCCGTCGGCGAAGGGGAAGAAGGCGTCGGAGGCGGCGACCGAACCCTTGGTCAGCGGCTCGCTCTCACCCGCCGCGGCGGCGGCGTCGGCCGCCTTGCGGTAGGCGATGCGGGCCGAATCGACGCGACTCATCTGGCCGGCGCCGATGCCGACGGTGGCGAGGTTCTTGACGTAGACGATGGCGTTCGACTTGACGTGCTTGCAGACGCGGAAGGCGAAGGCGAGGTCGGCCGCTTCGGCGGACGAGGGCGCGCGGTCGGTGACGGTCTTCAGCTCGATCGCGTCGACGGTGCCCGAGTCGCGGCTCTGTACCAGCATGCCGCCGGCGACGGTCTTGGCGGTCAGGCCGGCGGCGTCCGGCTTCGGCAGGCCGCCGGCGAGGAGCAGGCGCAGGTTCTTCTTGGTGGCGACGATCGCCTTGGCCTCGTCGGTGACGTCCGGGGCGATGATCACCTCGGTGAAGATCTTCACGATTTCGGTGGCGGCCTCGGCGTCGAGCGTCCGGTTGAAGGCGATGATGCCGCCGAAGGCGGAGACCGGGTCGCAGCGCAGTGCCTTGGTGTAGGCCTCGGCGAGGCTTCCGCCTTCCGCCACGCCGCAGGGGTTGGCGTGCTTGATGATGGCGCAGGCCGCGGTGCGGGCCGGGTCGAACTCGGCGACCAACTCGTAGGCCGCATCGGTGTCGTTGATGTTGTTGTAGGAGAGCTGCTTGCCCTGGACCTGCACGGCGGTGGCCACACCCGGGCGGACCTCGGCGGTCTTGTAGAAGGCGGCCGACTGGTGCGGGTTCTCGCCGTAGCGCATCGGCTCGACGAGGGTGCCGCCGAAGGCACGGTACTTGGGGTTCACCTCGCCGATCTGGGCGGCCATCCAGTTGGAGATCGCCGCGTCGTAGGTGGCGGTGCGGCCGAAGGCCTCGAGGGCGAGCGCCTTGCGCAGGTCCAGCGTGGTGGCGCCGTCGTTGGCGTCGAGGGCGGCGAGGACGTCCGAATACCGGGCCGGGTCGACGACCACGGCGACGTAGGCGTGGTTCTTGGAGGCGGCGCGGATCATCGCCGGGCCGCCGATGTCGATGTTCTCGATGCCGGTCGCCCAATCGGCGCCCTTCGCCACGGTCGCCTCGAACGGGTAGAGGTTCACCACCAGGAGATCGATGCCCTCGATGCCGTGGGCCTTCATCGCCTCGACGTGCTCGGGGTCGTTGCGCACGGCGAGCAGGCCGCCGTGGACCTTCGGGTGCAGCGTCTTGACGCGGCCGTCCATGATCTCGGGGAAGCCGGTCACTTCCGAGACGTCCTTCACCGCGATGCCGGCTTCGGCGATCGACTTACAGGTGCCGCCGGTGGAGAGCAGCTCGACGCCGCGGGCGGCCAGCGCCCGGGCGAAGTCGATCAGCCCGGTCTTGTCGGAGACCGACAGGAGGGCGCGCTTCAGGGTAACGCGATCGGGCGGGGTGATGTTCTTGACGGTGATCGACATGGGTTCGGCTTCGCCTTCTTGCGAAATGGATCACGAGATCGCGGAACAGGTCGGGCTGCTCGGCTCGTCGGCTCTCGGGGATCCGGGAAATGTCGCGCGGGCGATAGCACGAATCCGCCGCGGGGCAAACCCGACGGAGGGGGGAGAGGGGGCAATCGGGCGAGACGCGGCAAGGGATACGTGTGGCGTCGCCATTGTCGTCCTCTCCCCCCTCGAGGGGGAGAGACAGAGAGGGGGGGCTCGGGGCCGGCCTCGACCGCGGATTGCGTGGAGATGCCGTGCCCCCCCTCCCTGTCCCTCCCCCTCCAGGGGGGAGGGGACGGTGTGGCGGCGATCGAACCGACCATCGGCCGTACCGACGCCGAACGAGCGTCGGCGGTGTCTCGGGGGGGAGTGGAATGGAAGAGCCGCGCGGAAGGAGGGCGACAGGCTCACCGCCCCTTGGCGTGGGACCGCGCGGTACGAGAGAAGCGCCAGCGGATCTCGCGGGGGCCGTCCTCGTCGCTCGCCAGGACGATCTGCGAGGTGCGGCGCAGGCCGTGGAGATCGGCGAGATGGACCGATTCCTCGACCTCGGGGACGACGTCGTCGCAGGTGAACTCCCATCCCTCGCCGGCTTGACCGATGAGGACCACACCGTGCTCGCCGAGGCGACCGACCTTGACCGAGGGATGGAGGTGGAAGCGGATGGCGAAGGGGACGTCGCCGGTGCCGCCCTCGAAGGGGACGACGCGGTCGCGGCCGTCGAGGATGTCGCCGCTCGCCGAGAGCTTCAGCGTGCGTTCGTGGACGACACCGTAGTCGGCGGCGTAGCCGTCGTGGGAGGCGGTGACGGCGACGGCGCCGTCGGCTTCCGAGCGATCGACCGGCACGTCGCTCGGGCCGCCGATCAGGATCGGTCCGAGGAGATCGACGAAGGCGGCGTCGTCGCGGATGTGGGCCGAGGAATGGTCGTCGACCACCAGGGTGGAATGGGCGGCGGACGATCGGGCGACGCGGCGCCAGTCCTTCACCGGCCGGAAGGGCGCGCCGCAATTGACGACGAAGCGGGCGGCGGCGGACGACAGTTCGAAGGCGAGGGTGCCGGCGTGGGCGGTGCGGGCGAATTCCGGCGGCGGCGGCGCGCCGGTGTCCATCACCACCACGGTCTTCTCCGCTTCGAGGCGCTGGTAGCCGGAATGCGGCGCATTGCCGTGCGGCCGTCCCTGGGCGTCGTCGTAGGCGAGCACGGTGGCGACGAGGTCGGTCGGCGTCGTCGTCGCGCCGTTGAAGAGGGCGAAGGCGCCGTCGCCGTGGCGGAAGAAGCGCAGCATCGGCATCATCCGATCGATCACCCCCATCATGACGGGCGAGACCGGATGGCCGCGCGCGGCCAGCGCCTGGCGGACGGGGAGGAGGTCGATCAGCACCTCGAGGATGGTCACCGGATTGCGGCCGACATGGCCACCGTCGGGCAGGATCTGGCGCTTCAACTCGTCGTCGAGACGGCGCGAGGCGGTCTTGATGTGGCGATGGAAGCCGTCGACGGCGATGGCGATGGCGAGCACCGCGAGCGCCACCTTGAGCCGCGGCAGGCCGGGCGGCTCCTCGCCCCAGCGGGTGCGCAGCCAGCGGAACTGGCGCGTCAGGCCGGCGAGGAAGCGGTGATACGAGGTCTGGTCGGCATCGGCCAGGATCATCGGCGACTGGGCGAGCCAGGCCATGGTGCGGCGCGCCACCACTTCCGGTTCCCAGGCGATGGGCGGGTGATCGGCGATGCGCAGCCAGTCGTCGACGAGAATGCGGGCGTTGGAGCGGGCCGAAGCGGTGTCGGCGGCGCGCAGGTGGCGCAGCCAACCGAAGCCGTGCAGCACGCGCGCCCAGTCGTCGCTCGGCGGCACCATCTCGAAGGGCGAGCGGCCGTTGCACTCGACGATCTGGCCGGAGAAGACGAAGACGCCGGCATAGATGTCGGTCGCCACCGTCGGATCGGCGGTGCGCAGATCCTGGGGCGCGATGAGCAGTCGGTCGGCGGCCGGCTCGACGAAGGCGCGGATGGAGCGGGCGAAGCGGACGAAGGGCGCACCGGCGCGGCTCGCGAGCGCGCGGCCGATCAGTTTCCACTCGAGGAGCCTTGCGGCCATGCCCCGTGTCGTCATGCGCCCCCAACGGCACTCGCGTCGCGAAATCGCGGCGCGAGGGCGACCCTCGCCCATCCTCCAAGGCACCCCAACAGGGTTAACGCCCGGTTAAATTCCCGCTCGCATTTCAGAGTGTGAACGCTCGTCGGCGACCGGCGTTGCGTGAGCGTCGTCAGGTGCGACGACGCAGGCGGGCAGCGCAGAAGCCGTCGAGCCCGGCGAGGCGGGGTTCGGGATCGGGGAGCATGTCGGGCAGGGTGCGCAGATCGCCGTCGGCGGTGATCGCCTGGGCGAGGCCGCCGATCTCGGCCGCCTCGACGGGGACGTGCTCGTAATCGGGATGTTCGGCGAGGAAGCGGGCGATCTGCTCTTCGCCTTCCGCCGTCTGCAGCGAGCAGGTGCAGTAGACGAGGAGGCCGCCGGGCTTCACCCAGCCGGCCGCCCGGTCGAGCAGGCGATGCTGCAGCTCGGCGAGTTCCTCGACCTGGGCGCTCTTCTTCAGCCGGCCGACGTCCGGATTGCGGCGGATGGTGCCGGTGGCCGAGCAGGGGGCATCGAGCAGGACGGCGTCGAAGGGGGCCTTCGGCGTCCACGTCTCGAGATCGGCGGCGATGGTCGCGACGTCCGTGAAACGGAGACGGGCGAGGTTCTGCTTGAGCCGGTCGAGGCGGTGGGGCGAGAGATCGACGGCGGTGACCTTCGCGCCCGCCGCGGCGAGCTGGGCCGTCTTGCCGCCGGGGGCGGCGCAGAGGTCGGCGACCTCTTTGCCCGCGACGTCGCCGAGGAGGCGGGCGGGCAGCGCCGCGGCGGCGTCCTGCACCCACCATTCGCCGGCCTCGAACCCTTCCATCTCGGGGACCGCACAGTGCGGCAGCAGGCGAACCGATCCCGTCGGCAGCACCCGGCCGCCGAGCCGTTCGGCCCAGCCGGCGGCGTCCGACTTGACGGTGAGGTCGAGCGCCGGCTCGACCATGTGAGCGGTGGCGAAGGCGCGGGTCTTGTCCTCGCCCCAGGTCTCGCTCCAGTCGCGCCACAGCCAAAGCGGCGTGACGAGGCGGGTGGCGTCCTGGGTCTCGAGGATCTCGTCGCGCGAACGGGCGACGGCGCGCAGCACACCGTTGACCATCGCCTTCCACGGCCGCGTCTCGCGGTCGCGATCGGCGAGTTCGGTCGCCAGCGACACGGCGGCGTGGTCGGGCACCTCCATGAACAGCAGCTGCGCCGCGCCGACCCGCAGGATCTGGCGCACCCGCGCCGCCTTGCCCGGCAACGGGCGCTTCATCTGGCGCTTCAGCGCGTCGTCGACGAGGCCGAGACGGCGCAGCGTCGTCGAAACGATGGCGCGCACCAGGGCGCGGTCGGCGGGAGACAACGCGCGCCAGGCCGGCATCGAGGCGCGGTGATCGAGCACCTGATCGAGCGGGCGGCCGTCGTCGAGGACGTTGCCGAGGATGTCGACGGCGAAGCGGCGGGTGGCGAGACCCGGCTCGTCGCGGCGTTCCTCGCGCACGGTCTTCTCGCCGGACGGGGCGTCCGGACGGGGGCCGCGCGAGCGAGCGGGGCCGGTGCGGCCGGGGCGCGGGGGTCTACCCCCTCTGCCGGATTCGTTCATGGATATCCTCGACGTGCGACGCGAACCGGCGATGGTTCGACGGGCAAGCGCTTATCATGCTAGAAGTCGGCGCGGGAGACGAACTTCCTCCGAAGACCCGAGAGCGAGCCGGGACGACCCCATGACCGCCGACGAGACCCACGCCGAGACACCCGCCGAACCGGACACCGCCGAGGCGGTCGCGGCCGAGCCGCCGCGTCGTCGCTTCGAGGATCTGCCGCCGGCGGCACAGCGGGCGTTGCTGGAGGCGGAAGAGCGTCGCAAGGCGGCGGATGCGGCTTCGAAGCCCGCCCCGAAGGAGATCGCCGGCCGTGACGGCCCCGAACCGGTGCGCTACGGCGACTGGGAGAAGAAGGGCATCGCCTCGGATTTCTGAGGGTGTGGGACGTCGGCCGTAGGGTGGAAAGAGCGAAGCGAATTCCACCGGCGACATGGCCTCGGACGTCGGCTTCCCATCGGCCACGGTCGACGCCCATGAATTGGACGGAAGCTTCCTCGCGCGATGCTTCGAGACGCGTTCGTTCCGAGCGCTCCTCAGCATGAAGCGTTCGATATCATCGGAACACACACCGACGCTTCATGGTGAGGCGCGGCCGAAGGCCGCGTCTCGAACCATCGTGCACGACCGGGCCGCGCCGATCGGTCTCGATCAGCCGAAGAGCCGCTTGTTCAGCGCGGTGAAGAAATCCGGCGGGGTGAGGCCGCGGCGGCGGTGGGCGGCGATGAGGGTGTTGGCGAGGAGCGTCGCCACCGTCATCAGGCCGACGCCGCCGGGGACGGGCGTGATGGCGCCGGCGACCTTCACGGCCGAATCGAAATCGACGTCGCCGACGAGGCGGGTCTTGCCCTCGCCCTTCTCGGGCGCCGGGATGCGGTTGATGCCGACGTCGATCACCGTCGCGCCGGGCTTCACCCAGTCGCCGGGGATCATCTGCGGCCGGCCGACGGCGGCCACCAGCACGTCGGCGCGGCGGCAGACCTCGGCGAGATCGCGGGTGCGGGAATGGGCGACGGTGACGGTGCAGTTCGCCATCAGGAGGAGCTGGGCCATCGGCCGGCCGACCAGCTCGGAGCGGCCGACGACGACGGCTTCCAGGCCGGAGAGCGGGCGGCCGACCCAGTCGAGCATCATCATCGAGCCGTAGGGCGTGCAGGGCACCAGGCCGGGGCGACCGGCGGCGAGGCGGCCGGCGTTGACCTCGGTCAGTCCGTCGACATCCTTCATCGGATCGATCGCCGAGATCACCCGCCCGGTGTCGATGTGCTTGGGCAGCGGCAACTGAACGAGGATGCCGTCGACGGTGTCGTCGGCGTTGAGCTTGGCGATCAGCGCCAGCAGCTCGGTCTCCGGCGTCGCGGCGTCGAGGCGATACTCGAAGGAGCGCATGCCGACTTCGACGGTCTGCTTGGTCTTGGAGGCGACGTAGACGCGGCTCGCCGGATCTTCGCCGACCAGCACCACGGCGAGGCCGGGAGCGACGCCGTGGGCGGCGGTGAAGCGGGCGACGTCGGCCGTCACCTCCTGGCGCAGGGCTTCGGATCTGGCTTTGCCGTCGATGATGCGTGCCGTCATGGGATCATCCCCTCGTCGTCCGAGAAATCCGCCGGCGGCTGCGTAGCATCACTTCGCCGCCGCCGCCAGTGTCGCGACGTGCGTCGCCAGCGCCGATCCGTCGCCGGTGATCTTCAGCGTCTTGATGCGGGCGGTATGGCCGGAAACGAGCTCGACCTTGGACTTCGCGACGTCGAGGACGTCGGCGAGAAGGCGGGTGAGGGCGGTGTTGGCGGCGCCCTCGGTGGGGGCGGCACGGACGTGGACGATCAGCACCTCGGCGCCGTCGGCGAGGCGCTCCAGCCGGCCGACGGCGTCCCGCGACGCCTTCGGCGTCAGGCGGACACGCAGGCGCAGGCCGTCGGCGTCGATGCGGACGGCGTCGGAAGGGCCGGCCGGCGCGCTCACCAGCGGGCGAGAATGTGGAGGTACTGACGGATGATGAAGATCGCCAGGAAGACGACGATCGGCGACAGATCGAGGCCGCCGAGATTGGGCATGAAGCGGCGGATGGGCGCGAGCACCGGCTCGGTCAGGCGATAGAGCACGTCGCCGATGGTCGCCACCGCCTGATTGCGGGTGTTGACCACGCCGAAGGCATGGAGCCAGGAGAAGACGATCATGGCGATCAGCACCCAACCGTAGAGGTCGAGGACGAGATCGGCAGCCATGAGGATCGGAGAGGCCAGGGACATGGGTTCTTCCGCTCGAGGAGTGGTGTGCCTCCCATGTAGACACGCCCCGGCGAAATGCCAAGGGCGGGGCCGCATTCGCCGTCGCGGATGGTTTCCCGGCATCGCCGAAACCTCCTCGGAGGTCCGCGGCGGTGCGGAAAGACGACATGGGAAGACGGGGTGGTGATCGGCCCGTCGAGACGGCTCGGCGGCGTCGGCTCGGGTATCGCCGCCCGCGGCCGAGGCCGGTGTAGGGGCTGCGGCGAACAGGGGACGCGATGGTCGCGAACGGGCTCGCGAGCGCGCTTGACAGAGGGGGGAGGCCTCCCCTAAATGGCGCCCATCCGACGCGGGGGCCCCATCCTCCGCCTCGATCGGTCGGGGCTGTAGCTCAGATGGGAGAGCGCTGCAATCGCACTGCAGAGGTCAGGGGTTCGATTCCCCTCAGCTCCACCAGTTACCCCTTCTAAAACCGCGGATTTTCGCGGTTTTTCTGTTTCTTGGCCGGCTCTGCCCTAGTTCGTGCCCTAGTGCCTCACGGGGATTGTCCCGGATGTTCCCGGACGGTGGCGGACGAAGATGTCCGGGCCGATCGTCGAAGAGCCGGACCCATTCGCCGAACGCCAATCAGCGGCGGGGGGCGGCAGTGGTCGCGGCTCCGCCGCTCCGAGAGGTGCCGCCCACCGCAGATCGTCATTCGGCGAACGGCTCCCACTCCTCGATGAGGGCATGGACCGGGCCGAAGTCCGTGTACCGTTCCGTCAGCCGGTTCGCCGACGCCTCGTCACCCGCCGCGCGTATCGCTGCGATCACCGCCTCCAGGGTCGCCGGCACGAAGGCCACGCCCTTGGGCTCGTAGGTGAGCGTCGTCCGATAGAGATCGAGCGCGTTCCAGGCGTCCCGGTTCAGGGCGGGGGCGATCGTCAGAAACGCCCCGCGTGCCTCCGGCCCCATTCGATGTCGGATGACGGCGGCGAGGACGTGTTCGGCGGTGAGCTGGGCGAGCGGCTCGGCGAGGAGGCTCGGCGCCTCGGGGTCGATGTGCAGGGCGAAGGCCCTGGTCAGTTCCCGATAGCGCTCCTTCTCGCTCCGCCCCGGCTGGCGCATCGACTCCGAGTACTTCACCTCGATCGCCACGAAGGTCGGTTCCCCGTTCGCTCCCCGCCCGGTCACGAAGGCGTCGAAGGCGGTGTAGTCGCCGAGGTAGTTGGGATCACCCCGGCCCGGCGAGTGCTCGAAGGTGATCTCGTCGACCGTCTCCATCAGGTCCGGCAGGAGCTGACGGAAGAGGCGGGAGGCGAGACCGAGATCCAGCTTCGCACGCGCGAGGAGATTGAAGGTGAGGGTCTGGCTGGAGAGCAGGTTCGCCCAGAGCCGACGCTCGTCGATCAGCGCCCCGATCTCCCGATAGGCGACTTCGCGGCGAACGAGCTTGGCGATGTCGGGGGCGAGGAAGTTGACACCCGTCCGGGCCACGGCGGGATCGAGCAGACTGCCGAGCTTACGGGACTTGCCGCCCTTGGGCTTGTGCCGGCCCATCTCGAACCCATGCCGCTCGCGCCAGACGGACTGCAACAGTCGGGCACAACCGGCGAAGCGGGTGTCGACGATTCCGGATACGTGAAAGCGCTTAGAAATGTCCTCTGGGACGATCGGGATCGGAACCTCGGACTTCGGGTAAGTTTCGGTTTTGTCGTGCATTTTCGTCGCCTCATTGGTGAGTGGCGACGAAGATTCACGTGAGGGTGCGACGATTTTACGCACCTCCAAATCTGAGCGTTCAGGGTCCGGAAACGAATATTGTCAACCTCGGGGAGGTCCCCGAGACCTTTAGTCTGGAGACTCCTCAAATGACGAAATCTGTCCCCTTCGATCCCACGACCCGCTGTACTGAGCGGGATTTGAAAGACGTCTGGAAGCCCTATGCTTTTGCCGAGCACAGGGAAGAGCGCGACGCTATATTTGGAAGAACGGAAGAAGAATACCTAATTGCAAACACTGAACGGGAAGATACATTAGAACGGCGTGATTGTATCAGGGTTTTTAAGGCGATCAATTTCGCAAATTACAATGGGCAGATACTGAATGCGATGTTGACGGTCAACTGGCACGAATCTGGATATAAGCTGCTCGAAGAGACAGATGGCGCGTATCGTAAATTTATGAACCGCCTAGAGAAATTTATGGCATATCGCAATGTCCCCAATCACTATTACACAGTCTTTGAGAACAGTGGCCCCAGAGGGGTTCACTCTCATATTTGCCTGCATGTTCCGAATAGAATCGGGACCGAGTTTCGGGCTTGGGCGGCCCTGTCGCTCGTGGACGTGTTGGGGAAACCAATGCCCAGAGGGCAGTTTCATATCGGGATATATGAAGAAGAATATATCTATGCACAGTGGCAGCATTTTAAGTACTGTATGAAGGGACTTAACCCATATCCAGTAACTGAGGAATGGGAGCTGTCAGGCGACAATCGAGGTTGGGCAAAGAAGTTGCTCGACATATCGTATAAGTGGGCTGGGCCGCTCACATTTTGGGAGAATGATCACGTCTATACCTTGCAGCGTGTTCGAATAGCTCGTGCGCTTGGGCCGACGAAACAGGCCCGTAAGAAATATAAGGCGCCGACCCTGGAGTACTACCAAATTTATGACGATGCTCAGTATAGGCTGGGGAAGCGTGATCGCGGGGAGTATGAAACGCAATTAGAGCAAATGACTTCAAGTGATGACGGCTGGATGTATTGATCATCGTCTCGACGATGATTGGTACATCAGTTGAATGAGAGCTTGTCGTTGCTATACCGTGCATGGGGCCTTCGTTTCTGTAGGCGAAATGGAGGCCCCTATTGAGGAAATGGAGGGGGCCTTTATTCGGTTCGGAGGGGCCTCGTTGCAGGTGTATGTTTTTGTTGGCGTTTTTGGGTAGGTAAATTGCTAAAGCACTTTTTCTGGCCGCCAAGCTGGGAGTGTTCGGATGCCCTGATTTGGTCGACAAGGGCATCGAGGCCGATATCTCGCATGACGCTATGGCTTGCCGTATCGCGGAACAAGGTGTCGCGAGCGGGGTAGTAGTTCCAGGCCCCGATTTTGAGATGGTGCTCGGTCTGCCGGGTGAAGCGGATACCGGCTGCGTTCAGGGCATCGATCGCGTCCCGCATTGCAGGGCCGTCGAGGTCCAGGGCCGCCACTGGGCGAGGGGATCTGCCATGATAGGTCTTTGGGCTGCGCATCTTCCTAACTCCAAGTCTCGCTACTGCCATCGGGAGAAGGGGCGGTATGGTCGGATAGAGAGAGGGAGAGGGAAGGGAGAGAGGTAGGGGGGATAGGTAGGGGTAGGTAGGTGGATGGATGGTAGACGGATGGTGGATGTATGGTCGGAGGGGCGTCCCTGAAGAGGATATAAATTTCGGCTGCAAACAGGTGAAACCCCATTTTGAAAAAATTTTTTGCCCTTATTTTTCGGGAAGCGAGCTCAACCAGTTCGAAGCCGCCTCTCTCGTGATGAGCGTCCGGCGTCCTACCTTGCGGATCTTCAGGCGGCGTGCGTCGATCTCGCGGTAGGCCAGAGATCTCCCGATCCCGGCCCACTCGCAGAACGTTTCAATGGACATGGCTCCGAACTCACTGGGCGCGCTCATCGTCGTCTCCGTCGCTTGCGGGGACGCGATATAGAGGCGGGCCGCTGCTGCGAAACCCAATTTCATTCGAGGTCATGCGTCCGGTTCTGACGTACCTCCGGGAAATCCTGTGAACCCTCCTGCCGACATTCCAAACAGACCGGCAAGGCGGTGGAACGATCCATTTGCGATCAAACCAGCCCGAAATTTGTCCCGTCACGAAGGAGATCAATGAAATGCCCATCGGGAATGTAACGCAACAGGGGAATGCGATCTTTGTCTTCGATGAAAAAGGAAGAAAGATACTTGAGAAGCATTTTGGATTCGGACGAGGCGATGGGCTTAAGGGCTACACGGGATCTACGTTTTCAGTAAAATGGGGGGCGACGTTATATACTTTTGATGAAAAGGGGCGGCAGATTTCAGCTAGAATCAACTGACATCATACTATGGTGCGGTGATCGGGTCTTTGTCGGAGTTACTGCGGTGCCGTTTGGTTGCGCCGTTGATTTCATGAAACGGTGCCGAGGATGTTTCGATGCGCGTCTGCCTCCAGATCGTGTCCCGTGAGGTGGTGTAGCTGACCGTTGGCCAGCGGGGCGCGCCGAT
>CALMYM010000086.1 GCA_937873675.1 uncultured Alphaproteobacteria bacterium
GGACCGGGGGGTGGTGAGGGACTTTGTGCGACAGCGGGTGGCCGACGCCCTGCGCCTCACGCCCCGCCCCCTCCCCGACCGGATGCGGGCCTTCGCCGATCGTCGCGCCCGCCGGCACGTCCTCGTCCTCGGCGACAGCCACGTCCGCGTCTTCGAACACTGGCAGTTTCTGGCGGCGATGCCGCGGACGCGGTTCGAGATCGTCTACGTGCCCGGCGCCACCGCGATCGGCCTCGACAACCCGAACTCACGCACCCGGGCGCGCGATCGGTTCCGCGAGGCCCTGGCCCGCGGCCCGTGGGATCGGGTGCTGATCGATCTCGGCGAAGTCGACACCGCCGCGGCGATCTGGCGGCACCATCAGCAGAGCGGGCGACGTGTCGATCGACTGCTCGATCGCGCGGTGGAGACCTACACCGCCTTCCTCGCCGATCTGTGTGCGCAGCATCGGCCGATCGTCCTGGCCGCGACCCTGCCGACCCTCGGCGAAGTGCTCGAGACCGACCCGGAAGATCTTCGCGAGCGCCTTCTCGTCGCCGCGTCGCAGCGCGAGCGAACCGATCTGGCGATCGAATTCAATCGCCGCATCGCCCTGTGGTGCGCCGAGCACGGCGTGCCCCATCTCGACAGCGGCGAGGCCGCCCTGGGTCCGGACCGACTGGTCCGGGACGCCTGGAAGGTCCGACACCGGCGCGACCACCACTACGCGCAGTTCCCCTTCGCCCGCTGGCTGGTCCGGGCGCTGCGCCCCCTGCTGAAGAACGACGACGGCCCGACCGTCGGGTGACGATCGGGCCGGAGTCGCGTTCGCTACGATCGGGCTGCGATCAGCCGACGATCTCGAGACCGGAGAAGAAGAAGGCGATCTCTTCGGCCGCGGTCTCCGGAGCATCGGAGCCGTGCACCGAGTTCTCGCCGATCGACAGGGCGAAGTCCTTGCGGATGGTGCCCTCGGCGGCGTTGGCCGGGTTGGTGGCGCCCATGACTTCGCGGTTCGCGAGGACGGCGTTCTCGCCTTCCAGGACCTGCGCGACGATCGGACCGGAGGACATGAACTCGGTCAGCTCGCCGAAGAACGGGCGCTCCTTGTGGACGGCGTAGAACGCCTCGGCCTGACGACGCGACAGCCACAGGCGCTTGGAGGCGACGACGCGCAGGCCGGCGGCCTCGAAGCGCGCCACGATCTGGCCGGTCAGGTTGCGCTTGGTGGCGTCGGGCTTGATCATCGAAAAGGTGCGTTCGATCGCCATCTGAGGACTTCCTCTCGTCGGTTCACTCGGGAAAAGCCGATATCTCGGCCGGTGGCGCGCTCTTAGCACCGCGCGCCGGCCCCGCCAAGGCGGCGCGCGCGGAAATCGCCGCGGCGGACGCGCTCCGTGGTCGCGGGTCGCGGAGCTGTGCAGCCTCGAGCCCCCTCGGGTTCGTATCGGCGCGAAGAGCCCCTACCCCGCCCCGCTCAC
Source organism: uncultured Alphaproteobacteria bacterium (assembly GCA_937873675.1). Classification (GTDB taxonomy): domain Bacteria; phylum Pseudomonadota; class Alphaproteobacteria; order Rhizobiales; family Ancalomicrobiaceae; genus CALBKH01. Next base: position 1,461 of record CALMYM010000086.1, read on the forward strand.
GCTTCGCCGTCCGTCCCCCGCGTCCGCCGACCCGGCACGTAGATGTAGCCGGCGCCGCGCACGGTGCGGATGAAGGTCGGCTCCGACGGATCCGGTTCGATCTTCTTGCGGATGCGGGCGATGCGTACGTCGATGGCGCGGTCGAAGGCTTCCGGATCGCGAGCGTGGGCGAGATCGAGCAGTTGTTCGCGGCTGAGCACCCGGTTGGGATGGTCGACGAAGGCCTCGAGCAACTGGAATTCCGATGTGTGGAGCACCGTTTCGGCGCCGGTGACGCGGTCGACGAGGCGCCGGGCGGCACGATCGAGGAGGCGATCGCCGAAGGCGACGGGGTCCGCCGCCGCAGCAGCCGTCGGCGCGGCGCGCTTCGGCCTCGCGACCGCCGGGGTCGAGACCGGCGGCGGCGGCGCGGCGACCCGGCGCAGCCCCGAGCGGATGCGCGCCACCAGTTCGCGCAGCTCCGCCGGCTTGGCGAGATAGTCGTCGGCGCCGAGTTCGAGGCCGACCACCCGGTCGATGGGACTGGCCGTCGAGGTCAGCATGATGACCGGAACGCCGCCCATTTCCTCCTTCAGCCAGCGCAGCACCGACAATCCGTTCTCGCCGGGCATGTGGAGATCGAGCACCACCAGATCCGGCGCCCGCTCGGCCATCTCGGTCCGCAGCGCCGCGCCACCGTCGCAGGCGACGACGTCGAAGTCGTGCAGGGCGAGATAGTCGGCGACCGTCTCGCGGGTATGGGGATCGTCGTCGACGACCGCGATGCGCGCTTCCGTCGTCATGATCCACCCCCCTCGTCGCCGGTCGCCGCACCGTCGAGGGCGGGCAGGACGATCTCGAAGATCGCGCCGCTGCCGCTCTCGGCGTTGAGCGCACCGATGTGGCCGTCGTGCAGACGAACGATCTCGTGGGCGATCGACAGGCCGAGGCCGGTCGACCCCTCCCCGCGGGTGGGTGGCGCCGACAGCGGTGGGACCGGGCCGAAGAGCGGGCCGAAGTCTCCGGGAGCCGGCCCCGGCCCCTGAGGGGCGGCGGTGCCCCCCCCCCGAGCGGCGCCCCGCCGCACCACGATCTCGGCGGTGCCGCCGAGCGGCCCGTACTTCACCGCGTTGGAGACGACGTTCTCGACCGCGTCGCGCAGTCGATCGGGATCGCCCGAGATGCGGAGGCCGCTCTCGCCGCGCCACACCAGCGTCTGGTTCTTGCGGGCGGCGAGCGGGCGCAGGTGATCGACGACGTCGTGGACGAGGTCGGCGAGGTCGAGTTCGACCGGGCGGATCGAGACCTCGACCGCGTCGGTGGCGGCCTGGGCGACGAGATCGCCGATCATCCGGTTCATCGCCGTCGCCGGCGCCGCGATCTTGCCGACCTCCGCCTTCAGCCGCGCCGGATCGATGCCCGGTTTCTCCATCAGTTCGCCGATGATCTCGATGCGGCCGAGGATGGCGGCGAGCGGGTTCTTGAGGTCGTGGGCGACCATGCCGAGAAGCTCGACCTTGAATTCGTTGGCGCGGCGCAGCGTCTCGCGCTGATCGGCGAGCCGGCGGGCGGCGTCGCTGAGTTCGCGGGTGCGCACCTCGACGCGCTGCTCGAGCTCGACGTTGGTGGCCTGCAGCCGCTCGAGCAACAGCACGTTCTCGAAGGCGACCGACAGCTTGCCGCAGAACACCTCGACCAGGGCGCGATCGGTCTGCGACAGATGCTTGGCGACGTCGAGCACCACGGCGATCTCGCGACCGCTCGAGGTGCGGATGTAGAGAACCGACCGGCTGTCGAGGAAGCAGTGGTGGCGCTCGGTGAAGGCGGCGTCGATGGCGCGACGGGTGTCGCCATCGAGCCCGCCGGTGCCCGCCGCGGCGAGGCCGGAATAGACACCGGACCCGGCGATCACCGAGAGATCGCCGGCGCCCGGATCCTGCGGCCGGTCGCGCACCACCAGCATGCCGGCGCAATCGACCTCGAGCAGCGAGGCGACCTGGGTCAGGACGCCCTCGGCGAAGCGCTGCATCGAGCGGGTGTCGAAGAGGGCGGTCGCCGCGTCGATGATGATCTCGAGGCCGCGGCGGGTCTCCTCCATGCGCAGCAGCTGCTGGTGCGAACGGATGGCGGCGGTCAGCGCGGTGAACAGCTTGTCGGCGGTGAGTTCGGTCTTCGCCTTGTAGTCGTTGATGTCGTAGTCGACGATGACGGCGCGTTCCGGCGCCTGCCCCGGCTGGCCGGTGCGCAGGATGATGCGCACGAGATCGTTGTGCAGCGCGCCGCGGATGAACTCGACCAGTTCGAGACCGGCGGTCTCGGTCTCCATCACCACGTCGAGCAGGATCACCGCCAGATCGGGGTTGGCGCGCACCAGCTCGCGCCCCTCCGCGGCCGAGTAGGCGGAGAGGATCTCCAGCCCCTGGCCGGCGAGCGCATAGTCGAAGAGCGCGAAGCGCGTGCCGTCGTGGACCGCCGGATCGTCGTCGATCACGGCGATCTTCCAGTTGCGCGCCGGCCGCTCCGGCGCGTCGTCGCTCTCCGCGGCGAAGACCAGGAGGTCGTCGTCGCTCATCCCTCGTTCTCCTTCGTCCGAACGCGCCCGGGCTCCGCCTCGTCCTCGGGTGCGCTCGCCGGCAGAGTCATGCGGAAACGACACCCTCTCCCGGGCGCCGTCTCCAGGGCGATCCGCCCTCCCAGGCGGTGCGTGACGATGTTGTAGACGATGTGCAGCCCCAATCCACTCCCTCCGGCGCCGCGGCGGGTGGTGAAGAACGGTTCGAAGGCATGCCGCGACACCGCGTCGCTCATGCCGACGCCGTCGTCGGCGAAGACGACCTCGATCCGCCCGCCGTCGAGGCGGCGGGCTTCGAGAGTCATGTGCCCGGTCGCGGCCCCGTCCGGCCAAGCGTGGGTCAGGGCGTTGACGAAGAGGTTGGTGACGACCTGCCCCCAGGCGCCGGGATAACTGTCGAGGACGAGCCCGTCGGGGACGGCGACGTCGAAGTCGATGCCGGTCGTCCTCAGGCTCGGCCGTAGGCTCGAGGCGATCTGGCGAGTCGCATCGGCGAGATCGAAGGCGCGACGCTCGGAGTGGGTGCGGTCGACCGCCACCTGTTTGAACGACTGCACGAGTTCGCCGGCGCGGGTGAGGTTGGTGACCAGCTGGCGGGCGGCGTCGCGCGCCCCGGCGACGAAGTCGTCGAGACGGGAGCGGCGCAATTGCCCGCCCGCCAGTTCGCGCTCGAAGTCGTCGACACGGCGCTCCAGGCTCGAGGCGACGGTGAGGCCGATACCGACCGGATTGTTGACCTCGTGGGCGACGCCGGCGGCGAGACCGCCGATGGCGGCGAGCTTCTCCGCCTCGATCAGATTGCGCTGGGCCTCGGCCAGTTCGTGCAGCGCCCGCTCCGCGCCTTCCTTGGCGAGCCGCATGTCCTCTTCCGCGGCGCGCCGGTCGGTGACGTCGTAGATCCAGAAGACGTGCGCCGGGCGGCCGGCGAACTCGACCGGCCGCACCTCGAGCAGGCCCCACCAGGTGGCGCCGTCGATGCGCCGCATCAGCGCCTGCCAACCGGAGACGGCACCGCCGCGCGACACCGCCTCGGAGAGGCACACCGCATCTTCCGGGTCGGCGAAGTGATCGCGCGGCCGCGGCGGCTCGGCACCCTCGGGCAGGCCGAAGAGTTCGTCGTAACGGTGGTTGCGGAAGGTCGGCCGTCCGTCGCCGACGGAGAGGATGGCGATGCCGATCGGGCTCGTCTCGAGCATGCCGTACCAGCGCCGCTCCTGCTCGGCGTAGTCCTCCTCGCGCCGGCGGAACCCGGCCACCTCCTGGCGGAACACCTCGATCGACCGCGACATGGCGCCGATCTCGTCCTCGGCGTCGAGGCCGGGGATCGGCCGATCGGTGTCGCCGACCACCACCGCCCGCATCGCGCCTTCGGCCGCGGCGAGCGGCGTGCGGATGGTGCGGGCGACGAAGGCCGAGGCGAGGAGACTGAGCCCGGCGAAGATCAGCGCCAGGACGGCGAAGCGACCGGCGGCGGCGGCGAGCAATCGGTCGAAACGGGCGATGGCGTCACGTTCGCGGGCGGTCTGGTGGTCGAGCGCCCGCTCGAGCAGGTCGATCATCCGGGCGCGATTGACTTCGAGCGTCCCGGTCAGCCAACGGGCGTGGCGATCGGCGACGTCCTCCAGCCGCCCGAAGATCGAATCCATCGCGACGATCTCCGGCAGGAAGCTCTCGATCGCATAGCCGCGCGCGTCCGGCGACGGCGACCGGCCGATCTCGCGCAGGGCGGCGGCGAAGGTGTCGCGGGCGCGGCGCGCCTCGTCGAGCTGCTCGCTGCGCCGCTCGTGGCGGTAGGCGACGAGGTTCACCCGGAACTCGGCGAAGCGGTCGTAGGCGGTGGCGACCAAAGGCCGCAGCACCACGTCGTTCGGCCGGATGGCGAGATCGAGCGCGTCGAGGCGGGCGCGCACCAGCGGCACCAGATCGGCGAACTCGGTCTCGTAGATCAGCCGGATGTCGATCTCCAGCCCGCGCAGATCGTCGAAGCCGAAGAGATAGTGGCGCGCGACCTCGGCGAAATCGTCGAGATCGGTCGAGCCGACGCCGCGCGTCACGTCGAGCGAGCGCAGCAGCACTCCGGTGAAACGCCCCTTGGCGTTCTCGACGTCGGTGCGATGCGCCTCGTCGGGCCGCAGCAGGAAGGCGCCGACCTCGCGATGGAGGGCGTGGACGGCGCGCTCGAGGTCGAACAGGGCTTCGTCGACGTCGTGGGCGGTGCGCAGATCGCTCCAGGCGCGCCGCAGCTCACCGCCGCTCCACGCCGTCGCCGCGGCGAGGGCGACGAGCGCCACCACGTTGACGACGACGACGAGGCCGATCCGGCTCCGGATCGAGAAGCGCCGCAGCAGCGACCCGACCGCCCGCGACATCGCCCCCTGAGGCGACGGGCGTGGATCGGCGGCCCCCGTGGTCATCCCGACGTCGCTCCTTCGCTGCCACCGCGCTCGACCACGGCATCCGGCTTCGCCACCGATTTCGACGGGCGAGTGAACCGCCCCGCGCGAGGTGCGTCAACCGGCGCTCCGGCTCGGCCGCGCGCCGCTCACTTGCCGCGGAAGTCGCGGAAACCGATGTCGGGGGCGGAGGTGTTGTGGGTGGAGGGCACCGAGCGGGCGAAGGCGACGTCGGCGGCCTTGCCGTCGACGTAGTCGACGACGACGGTGGAGGTCGGGGCGGCGCCGGGCGTGGCGCGCACCACCGTCTCGGCGGTGTCGGCGTTGCCGGGCGCGACGTACATCGAGCGCAGCGCCGCGAAGGGCAGCTTCGACGTGTCGACGCCGTCGAACGAGACCTCGACCGCCGAACGGCCGACATCGATCGCCTTCAGCGCCACCACCGCCTTGCCACCGGCGGCGAAGTCGATGGTGAAGGCCACCTTCTTGGGATCGAAGGCCACCGTCTTGGAGGCGACGAACGGCCGGGTGCTCACCTCGACCGGGCCGAACAGGAAGGACGAACCGTAGGCCACCTCGCGCGTGCGGAAAGGCGGCAGGCCTTTGAGCCGCCAGTAGCCGTCCTGCGGGTAGAACACCAGGAACTCGATCGGCCCGGCCGGGGTCTTGCGCCACAGCTGGACGAGATGGAGGAAGTTCTGGGTGAGCTTGCCCACCGTCACCGGCACCACGGTCGGGCGCCAGAAGTCGGGATAGACCACACCCTTGAGGACGTATTCGTCGTCCTCCCACAGGACCGCGGTCGGCGGCGTGTAGTGGGAGCCGTCGGCGCCGCCCGAACCGCCGAAGGTGCAGCCGGAGAAGTCCGGCGCGGTGATGTCGCGCACGATGGTGTCGACGTAGGCCGGCGTCTTCGCCTCGACGGTGAAGCTCACCACCTTCTCCGAGGTCAGCGTGTAGTAGACGTTGTCCTCTTCGGCGCAGGTCGTCTTGTAGGACTTGTTGTGCAGGTCGATCGAGATCGCCTCACCGGCCGTCGCCGCGCCGCCGAGCATCGCCGACATCGCCACCGCCGAGATCCACGCGAGGCCCCAGGTCTTCATCGACATCGTCCCACTCCCCGAAGGTCCGGCCCGCAACGGGCCCTTTCGTCGTTCCGGCCCGTCCGGGCCGCGTCGTCGTGGTCCTAGCCGTCGCGCGGATTTCCGGCAAGAGCAAGGCCCCTCTCCCTTCCCCCTCGAGGGAGAGGATGGGAGCCACGTCTCTTTGATTCTCAACGTGTTGACACCTGTACAATACTGCACACCACGCCACGTTGTGCCGGTCCGATGGCTGTCTCCGAATGGCATTCCCGGTCGTTCGACCGCTGAGCTTCTCGACCAGACCTCCGTCTCGGGCTGCTTCGAATTGCTGCACTTCGTTTCGAATTGCTTCGTTTGGCTTCGTCCACACCTGTGCATCTCGGACTGCTCATGATCATGGCTGGTCCACATCGGCGTCATTCGATGTCGAACCTCTTTCCCAATCGCCGCCGCACCTTGTCGGAGACCACCACGCGCCAGAGATTCACACCTTTCAAGCTGCGGCTCTTAAGAAGGTTCAGAAGGCCCGAGTCGGTGACGTCCGCCTCACGCAGATCCAGAGACACCAGGGAGCGGGAACCCGCGAGACGGGCGAGATCGCGGTCCGAGACCGTCTGGTAGACGAGCTTCAACTCCTCGAGATGCGGCATCTCGGCGAGGACGCCGACACCGGCGGAGCCGTTCTTGCCGGCGAATTGCAGCGCGACCGATTTCAGCGTCTTCGATCGCGCGAGCGACCGCAGGTCGACTTCGCTCACCGCTTCGGCGACGCCGGTCGACAGGGTGGCGAGTCTCGGCAGACGCGCGACGACCTCGAGATCGGCGGCCGACGCATCGGTCGTCACCAGTCGCTCGAGTTCCGGGGCGCCGTCGAGCGGCACCAGTCCCTGCGAACCGACGACCGAACCGATCTCGAGTTCCGTGAGCCGCGGCACACCCCGCAGTGCGGCGAGGGTCTCGCCGTCGACGTCTCCCACCGCCACACGTACCAGTCGGCTCGTCGGCGGGAAGGCTTCGACGAGCCGCGCCGACAGTCCGCTCCCGCCTTCGATGCGGAGGTTGACCAAGCCGGGCATCCGCCCGAGGGCGGCGAGCGTGTCGGGTGCGAAGGCGACGCCGTCGAGGGTCAGGCTCATGGGCGATCGCGGCAGCGCATCGACACAGGCCGCCGAAAGCGGCAGACCGTGGAGCGTGAAGGAAGAGAGCTTCGGCAGGCGCCCCAGGGCACGGCAGTCGGCCTCGCCGAAATCGGGTAGGTCCTTCGTCGAAATCGAGGTGAAGGTCACGGCGGCGATCTTGCCGGCGTCGAGGTCGCCTTCGGCCGGCAACCGGGTGATCCGGGCGAGACGGCGGCGTTCGTCCACGGAGAAATCCGGCTCGACCGCCTGCGCACTCGCCCCGGTGGCGACCAGCCAGACCGCCAACGCCCCGATCATCCGGAAACCCGCGGCCCCATTCGTTCCGCCGCCCAACCGGTCACGCATCGCCGAGATCCCTCCTGACATCCGATCACGGCGACGATCCACACGAACGAGATCGACGGCCTCCTCAATAATGGGGATGCCCGAGACGTCCACGTGACCTAGCGTCGTCCGTGTGCGTCCGATCCCCGGTTTCGGCGGCGGGCGGGTGCGCCGACGTGTGAGCTTTCGGCATCGTCGCATGATCTCCGGAGATCGTCGTTGAAGAACATACTCGGTCGCCTTCGCGCCGCCTGGCTTTCCGTCGCGGTCTGCGCCGCTTTCTCCTGGACGGCCTCGGCTGCCGGGCCGTCGTTCGACTGCGCCGGAGCGCGCGGCCCGGTCGAGACGGCGATCTGTCGTTCCGAGAAGCTGTCGAAACTCGACGTGCGCATCGATGCGGCCTATCGCCGGGTGATGCGGGCATGGAGCTCCGATCCGTCGACGCGGGAGGAACTCCGCCTCCTCCAACGTCGGTTCCTCGACGACCGCGAAAGCGCCATGACACTCCCCGACGATGGCCTCGGCCGCCATCTCGAAGCGCAGGCGACCTTCCTCGAGGCGATCGACACGGCACCTCGTGCCGGTTTCGAAGGGGAATGGGGCAACGTCGCCGGTGGATTGCGCATCTCGCGCCAAGCGGGTGGTCTCGCTCTCTGGGGCAATGCCGTCGAACCGCTCCGCTTCCGCTGGATCTGCGACGTCGAGGACCTCGGCATCGTGGACGGAGCGACCTTCGTGGCGCCGCCGGAGGCGGTTTCGCCGACCCACCCCGGGTGGTCGATGCGCCTCGAGCGCGTCGCCGGCATGGTGCGGGTGCTCGAGGTCGGGCCGCCGGGGACGGAGATCGCGGCCGACGGCCGCGCCCTCGCCCAGACGCCGAGGTGCGGTCGCCGCGGACGCTTCGACGGCACCTATTTCCCGACGAAGAACCGTCTGCGATCGAACTGATGCGTACCGATCCACTCGACGCCCGGCTTCGTCCTTCGCCGGGGAGAAATCCCGACGGAACCCCTCACAATTCCGTAGCTTCCCCAAGGCGAACCGCTAACATGCCGAAGTTGCACGATGTCGGCGCGTTGGGGGGAGGCGGGCCGGGATGACGTCCGTTCCATTCGTTTCAGAGCGACGGATTCGCGAAGCCGTCACATCCATCTATTCGATCGCCACCGATCCCGCTGCCCTGCCGGCCGCCCTCGACGGGCTGGCGGATCTGCTCGGCGGCAAGGGGTTGCTGATGGGGCCGCTGTCGCGCGCGGCGGTGGCGGATCCGACGCTCGTGACCTATGCCAGCAACGTCTTCCACGACGCCATCCCGGATTATCTCGAGCACTTCCTGGCGCTCAACCCGCGCAAGAACTGGCTCACGTCCAACAATTTCAGCAATGTCATCTTCTCCGACCACGACATCATGGACGACAGGGAACTGAAGAAGCACACATTCTACAATGACTTCTTGATAAAAAACGAGAATTTGTACAGGCTCGATCAATTGAAGACGATCGGATCGAAACAAAAACTCTGGGTTTCCGTGCAATATTCGCATCGAGCGCCGCCGCCCGAGGTGTGGAACCGCGAAGTTTTCTCGATGCTGACGTCCCATCTCCATCAGGCGCTCGACATCTATGGCCGAATGCGGACGCTTCAGCCGGGCGAGGCGGCGCTGCTCGAGCAGTTCGACTGTCCGGGATTGATCCTGTCGGCCCGGGGCCGGGTTCTGAAGATCAATGCGGCGATGGAGGGGTGGGCCGACTCTCGAATTTCATTGCGCGGCGGACGGCTGACCGCCGCCGCCGCCGGTGACACCGCCCGCCTCGATCGGCTCATGGCCGATGTCTCCCGGCGTGCTGCCGGCGGCTCGGCGCCCGATCTGGTGGCTCTCGTCGGAGACGGGTCGCGACCACCCTTGCTCGTCCGGGCATCTCCGTTCCGAATTTCCGAGATCCGCCTGGGGATCGACGCATTCATGGAGGACCTTCCGTCGATCCTCGTTCTCTTCCACGAGACGCGCCGGGCGGTCGGGACGGAACAGGCGACGCGCGAGGCGCTGCGCTCGCTCGGGTTGACGCCGGCCGAGGTCAAGGTCGCCGCGAGCATCGCGTCGGGCCGGTCGCCGGAGGAGGCGGCCGAAGATCTCGGCATAGCGCTGTCGACCGCCCGTCACCACGTCAAGCGGATCTACGAGAAGCTGGCGATCCGCCGGCAGAGCGAGTTGGTGCGTATCGTCAACGACGTCGCGCATTTCGCCGCGCGCGAGAGTGATCGCGGCTGAGCCTGCCGTCACGCCGCGGTGGTCGGCACCCGGGCATCCTCAACTCGGGGGATGCGGCGCGCGCGCCACGGCAGCAGCATCTCGATGCGGCCGAACGGGTCGTCGGTGATACAGCGAGGACGATTTGACCTGCGATGGTTCATTCCCCCGTCGACCGCGGAGGCCGGCCGGTTCGGCGACGATGATCGTCCTCGCCCTCGTCCTCGCCATGGCCTCGGCACCTCTCGCCAGCGGCCGATCGATCGCCCACGCCGGCACGCCGGAGCCCGTCCGCGATCTCCTCCCCGGGGATCCGGAGCGGAAGATCCTGCTCGACCTGTTGCGGCCGGTTCTCGAACTCGAGTTGCGCGGCCCCGTCGAATTCCGCGTCGGGGCGGCGAGGACGCTGAAGGGATGGGGCCTCGTCCATGTCGAGCCCCAGCGCCCGGGCGGCGGGCGCATCGACCTCGGCGAGACGGTCTTCGCCGATGAGCCGTTCATGGACGGTTTGACCACCGACGCTCTCTTCCGCCGGCAGGGCGGGCGATGGCACCTGATCACCCATGTCGTCGGGCCGACCGACGCCGCCGCATCGAACTGGATCTTCGGCGCCGTGCCGCCGCGCCTGTTCATGCCTGACATCGAAGACGAGGCGGCGAGCCGATGACGAACACCTTCACCACCGGTACGACCTTCGCCCTCGTCGTCGCCCTGACCATCCACGCTCGGCCGGTGCTCGCTGCCGACCCGCTCGCCGACGGCGACACGATTCGCGCGGCCGTGCTCGAAGAGATCACCCCCGCCGCCGAATGGCAGGTCGGAGGGGCCTCCATCGCCTTCGGGCGATCCGAGGTCCGCCGCATCGGCGACTTCGCCCATGTCAGGGCCGTGGTGACCCGGGCCGACGGCGGCGCCATCGATCCCGAGACGGTCGCCTGGATCCGCGACGCCTCTCGTCCGCCGACGCTCTCCGGTGTCCTGCGATTGCGCGACGGCCGTTGGATGCTGCTCGACGCGGCGATCGAACGCGCCGACACGAGCGATCCCGACGCGCCCTACCGGCGTTGGCGCCTGCCCGCCGATCTCCTGCCTCCCGATTGTGCGCATCGCCAGAATTGGGGATGCGGCGCGCCCTCGCGTTGATGCATGTCCTTGGGGAACACTGGGCCCGCCGAAAGCCCGGTGCACAACCGAACGTTCGACCTGCGCCCCCGCGCCGGCGAGCCGATACCTCTCACGATGCGGTAGAGGAACGAGATGACGGACTTCGATGACGGAGCGAATTCGCAAACCGGTCCCGACACGGTCACCGAGGTCACGTCGAGATCCTGGTTCTCGCGCATCGGGTCGTCGCTGACCGGTCTCCTGATCGGCCCGTTGGTGATCCTCGGCGCGATCGTGCTGCTGTTCTGGAACGAAGGCCGCGCGGTCGGAACGGCGCGCTCGCTCACCGAAGGCGCCGGAGCTGTCGTCTCCGTCGCCGCCGGGACCATCGATCCGGCGAACGAAGGACGCCTCGTTCATGTGACGGGTCCGGTCACGACCGGGGAGAAGCTGCGCGATGCCGCCACCGGCGTCGAGGCGGACGGCCTTCGCCTCGTCCGCAAGGTCGAGGCCTTCCAGTGGCGCGAGACGTCGACGTCGGAGACGCGCAAGAAGCTCGGCGGCGGCGAGGAGACCGTCACCACGCACACCTACGCCCTCGGTTGGACCGACCATCCGGTCGACGGAAGCGCCTTCAAGCAGCCCGAGGGCCACCGCAACCCGCCGGTCGCGCTCGCCGGCGAGCGGATGACCCAGCGTTCGGCGCGGATCGGCGCCTTCGCCTTGACCCCGGTCCAGGCCGGCGGGCCCCGCGCATCGCGGCCGCTCCCGATCGAAAAGTGGGGCCGCGCCGCCCTACAGAAGACCCCCGGGAACGCAGCGGCCGGCCAGTCGGTGGACGGCCGTATCTTCGTCGGCGTCGATGCGGCGCGCCCGCGCCTCGGCGATCTGCGCATCTCCTACGAGGTGGCGGCGACGCCGGACGCCACCGTGGTGGCACGCCAGACCGGAACCGGGTTCACCGCCTTCACCACTTCCAACGGTCGCACGATCGAGATCCTCCGGGACGGTCCGATGAGCCCGGCCCAGGTGTTCGACGATGCCCAGAGCGGCAACACGACGATGACCTGGATCATCCGCGTCGTCGGTATCCTGATCCTCGCCTTCGGGTTCGGTCTGATCCTCGGTCCGCTCTCGGTTCTCGCCGACGTCGTCCCCTTCGTCGGCGATCTCGTCGGCGGGGCGTCGTCGATGGTGGCTCTCGCCGCCGCCGCAGCGGTCGGCTCGGCGACGATCGCCGTCGCCTGGTTCGCCTCGCGGCCGCTCCTCTCGGCCGGGCTGATCGTCGCCGGCCTCGTCGTCGCCTACGGCTTCCGCCGGCTCGCCGGGCGTCGTCCGGCCGCGGTTCCGGCGACGTGAGGACGGGCCCATGACGAAGTTCTGCCCGGGCCTCACACGCCGATCCGTGCTGGTCATCGCCGCGACGTCGATCGCCGTGGCGGCGACCGGCCGGGCGCACGCTCTCGCCCCGCCGAGCGAGGACGACATCCGCCGCGATCTCGCCGCACCGGGTGTGATCGAGATCGTCTTCCGCGGCCGTGGCACCCTCGAGCGCGTCGAGGAGAACGGCGTCTTCTTCGACGAATACAAGCGCTCGGTCACGGTGCGACGCGCCGGTGACCGCCCCGGTCTCGTCGTCGAGGTGATCGGTGACGTCGTCTATCGGGTGATCGACGGCGGCTTCGTCTTCCGCCGCATGCGCCTCGCCGGCAACCGGCTGGAGGGTCTGGCGAATCCGACGGTCGCCGAAATCGATGCGCTGCTCTCTCGGCTGACGCCGCTCGACATCGATCGCACCGCCTATCTGATGGTCGGCGAGATCGAGAAGATCCGCCTCGCCGCCGATCCGCGCTGGGAGTGGCATTCGCCGCGCTCGGTCTCCTTCGAGGTGGTCGAGACCTTCACCGCGCGATGGACGGGTGGCGCCTATCCCGGTTCCTATGTCGAGCCGACGAAGCCGGGTGAGATCTTCCTCGATCGGGTCGAGCGGATCGATCGCTGGCGCATCTACCGCGATGCCGACGACGGTCCGTGGCTGCGGTTGGTCGCCACCGCCCATCGGGCCGGCGCCGTGATCCCGCGCAAGGGGGCTCCTTCCGAACCGGCCGTCCGCCTCCTGTCGCGCCGCGTCGTCGGCGAGCGCGAGTTCGCCGCATTGCCGCGCCCGACCCGCGTGCCGCCGCTCACCCCCTGATCCTCGCCCGGAGGCGAACCCTACCGATGCCCACCGCACCGACCGCTGCGATCCGTATCCTCGCCCTGGCGATCACCGTCGCGGCCTCCGCCCCCGCATCGGCCGCGGGGGTGATCGACACCCTGTTCCCGGCCGGCCAGGGCACCTGTTGGGGGCGCAGCTACGACGCGACGCATCTGGCGAAACACCCGGCCCAGACGGTCAGGACGATCCATCTCTGGGACCATTGGGGCAAGAACGGCCTCTACGAGACCCCGGACGATCCCGATTACGCCGATCCCGACGGCCGCGAGACGAAGGTCTTTCCGACCCTGCTGGTCGAACGCGCCGATCGCCCCGGTGTCGTCGGCCGCAGCCTCCCCTGCGAGGCGGTCGACGGCCGCCTCGGCTGCGTCGCCGACGAGGACGTGATCGGCGGCATGGAGTTCGCCTGCAAGCT
>CALMYM010000087.1 GCA_937873675.1 uncultured Alphaproteobacteria bacterium
GGCTTCGATCCCTCGCTCTACGAGATGGTCTATCCCGCACCCGGTGAGCCGGCGCTCGCCCGGCGCATCGGCGACATGCTCGTCGCCGCCGGCAACGACACCCTGCTGGTCGAGGGACGTGGCTACGACCACGGCACCTGGGTGCCGCTGAAGCTCATGTATCCGGATGCCGATGTCCCCGTCGTCCAGCTCTCGGTGCAGCCGCGCCGCGATGCCGCGCACCACTGGGCCATCGGCCGGGCGCTGGCGCCGCTCGTCGACGAGGGCGTGCTGATCCTCGGCTCCGGCGCGCTCACCCACAATCTCCACGAGGCCTTCGCCGGGGGCAGGGGCCTGCGTTCCCGTCGTGTCGCACCGCCCGCCTGGGTCGCGGACTTCGCCGCCTGGATCGGCGAGAAGGTCGCGGCGAACGACGTCGAGGCGCTACTCGACTATCGCGCCCGCGCCCCCTTCGCCGAGCGCAACCCCCCCACCGACGAACCCCTCCTGCCGCTCTTCGTCGCCCTCGGCGCCGGTGGCGCCGGCGTGCGCATCCACGAGGGGTTCGATTTCGGTGTCCTCGCCATGGATGCCTATCGCTTCTCCGCCTGACGGCAAGAAGAAGGTGACGGTGCGTAAAGTCGATCGAGTAAAATTTTAACTTCCTCGAATAGACTTTGTTGTTCCGTCTTCGTGTTCGTGCCGAATCCGGTTTCGGTTGTTTCCTCAATTAACGGTTTGTTGCGATAAGCGCTAGAAACTGCCGGCGTGACGTTGGCGAACACCGAGCCGGAAGGATGATCCGGCGGGCGATCTCCGCGGAGTTGTCTCGATGCCCGATCTCTCCGAGATCATCCAGAAGGTCGGTTATGCGCTCGACATCGGCTATTGGCTGATCGAGGTCGAGACCCGGGTGGTCTACTGGCCGAAGGGGCTCGGCCGTCCGTCCGACATCCCCGGCGACAGCGGCTATCACGCCACCTCGCTCGATCGCATTCTCGGCATGGTCGACGAGGCCGATCAAGGCCGGTTCCGCGGTTTTCTCGCCGAAATCCTCACCGCCGAGGGTGCCGAGCGCGAGATCGAGATCGGCGTCACCGCCAGTTGGGGCAGCCACGCCCAGGTTCGCCTCGCCGGCTGCAAGGTCGGGTCCGGCAAGGAGGCCCGCATCATCGGCCTCCTCCAGGTCGTCACCCACTGGAAGGACACCGAACGGCTCGCCAGGAGCCTCGGCCACATCGTCGAGGCGCTGTTCATCTCCTCCGACGCCGGCATCGTCCTGTTCGATGCCGAACTCAGGGTCAGCCGCCTCAACCGCAACGCCCTCGAACTCTTCGCCATCTCCGACGCCGACGAGGCGGACGGCAACTATTCCGCCGCCATCGAGGCGAAGCTGCCGATGAAGACCCGCGATCTGCTGAAGGAGGCGATCGAGACGTCCTCGGCCGTCTCCGGCACGCTGTCGCTCGGTGGTCTCGGCAGCCCGCGTCTCGCCTGGCGCGCCAACCCCTGGGGCGACGGCTCGGGCGACGCCTCCGGTGTCGTCATGGTGTTCGAGCGCTCCCGCCTGACGCGCGTCGCCGATCTCGCCGAGATCGAATTGCGCAAGTCGAGACCGGTCGCGGCCGCTGCCGTGGCCGCGGCCCCCACCGCCTTCGCCGCCGCGCCCACGCTGCCGCCGCCGCCCGCCGCCCATGCCGACGAGCCGCCCGAGTCGCGCCACCGCGCCCTCGAATGGGTGAAGCACCCGATCGTCCTGGTGTCGATCGCCACCGGCGAGATCGCCTTCGCCAATCGCCACGCCCGCGAGCTCTATCATCTGCCGCCGGCCAAGCGCTGGTTCGTCGAGAACCTCTACGACGTCTCCGGTTTCACCTGCGATCCCGACCCGCTCGCCATCGTCGCCGCCGGCGGTCACGTGCTGCGCCTGAAGCTCGGCGCCCGCGTCGGCCGCATGTTCGACTACGACGACGATCTCCTGTTCATCGAATACCACGAAGAGGTCCACCGCCCGCGCATCGTCGCGCCGCCGGTCCAGCACGCCGCCCGTTGAGGCGACCATTTTTCTTGGGCCGACGCCTCCCGGCTCTCGCCGAAATGGGCTAGATCTCGGGCCATGACCGACCGCCTGAAGATCGCCCTCGCGCAAGTGAACCCGACCGTCGGAGACGTCGCCGGCAACCTCGTCCGCGCCCGCGAGACGCGCGCCCGCGCGCGAGCCCTCGGCGCCGATCTGATCCTCTTTCCCGAGCTCTACATCGCCGGCTATCCGCCGGAGGATCTGGTGCTCAAACCGTCGTTCCAGGCCGCCTGCATGGCGGCCGTGGTGGATCTGGCGAAGGACACCGGCGACGGCGGCCCGGCGGTGCTGATCGGCAGCCCCTGGCGCGACGCCGGCCGGCTCCACAACGCCCACATCCTGCTCGACGGCGGCGACATCGCCGCGATCCGCTACAAGGTCGACCTGCCGAACTACGGCGTCTTCGACGAGAAGCGCGTCTTCACCCCCGGCGACCTGCCCGGCCCGATCCGCTTCCGCGACGTGAAGATCGGCGTGCCGATCTGCGAGGACATCTGGGGCCCCGACGTCGTCGATTGCATCGCCGAGACCGGCGGCGAGATCCTGCTCGTCCCCAACGCTTCGCCCTACCGCCGTGGCGTGATGGACGAACGCTTCGCCGTCGCCGTCGCCCGGGTGAAGGGCACCGGCCTGCCGCTCGTCTATCTGAACCAGATGTCCGGCCAGGACGAACTGGTCTTCGAAGGCGCCTCCTTCGGCCTCCATGCCGACGGCTCGCTCGCCTTCCTGCTCCCCGCCTTCCGCGAGACGGTGGCGATCGTCGAGGCGGTGCGCGGCCCGAAGGGTTGGGACCTCGTCGCCGGCGACAAGGCGGTGGTCGAGGAAGGCCTCGCCGCCGACTACGCCGCCTGCGTCGTGGGCTTGCGCGACTACGTCAACAAGAACCGCTTCCCGGGCGTCGGGCTCGGCCTCTCCGGCGGCATCGACTCGGCGCTGGTGGCGGCGATGGCGGTCGACGCGCTCGGCCCCGAGCGGGTGCACGCGGTGATGCTGCCCTATCGCTACACCTCGTCCGACAGCCTCGCCGACGCGGCCGCTTGCGCCAAGGCGCTCGGCATCCGCTACGACACCGTACCGATCGCCCCGGCGGTCGAGGGCTTCCTCTCGCTGCTCGCCCCGGTCTTCGCCGACCGCGCGCCGGACATCACCGAGGAGAACCTCCAGTCGCGCGCCCGCGGCACCATCCTGATGGCGATCTCCAACAAGTTCGGCCCGATGGTGCTGACGACCGGCAACAAGTCGGAGATGTCGGTCGGCTACGCCACCCTCTACGGCGACATGAACGGCGGCTTCAATCCGATCAAGGACCTCTACAAGACCGAGGTCTACGCCATCTCGCGCTGGCGCAACGACAACCTGCCCTTCGGCGCGCTCGGCCCGGCGACGGTGGTCATCCCCGAGCACATCATCACCAAGGCGCCGACGGCGGAACTGCGCGAGAACCAGACCGATCAGGACAGCCTGCCGCCCTACGACATCCTCGACGGCATCCTCGAGAGCCTGGTCGAAAAGGAGATGGCGCTCGCCGACATCCTCGCCCTCGGCTACGACGAGGCGACGGTGAAGAAGGTCGAGCGCCTGCTCTACATCGCCGAATACAAGCGCCGTCAGGCGGCGCCGGGGGTGAAGATCACGCGGAAGAACTTCGGTCGCGATCGCCGCTATCCGATCACCAACGGCTTCCGCGACCCCGGCCGCAAGGTCGACCTGCCCGTCGCCCCGGTCCCGGTCCGGCCGCAGACCGACGTGGTGGATTTCTGATCGGCCTCGGGGGCGGTAGGGTGCAAAGAGCGAAGCGAATTGCACCGGCCGAGCCAGATCCGGTCGCACTCGTGTCCGATGGGACGCCGATGGTGCAATTCGCTTCGCTCTTTGCACCCTACGTTGCCCATCTCGCCCTACGTCGCCCGTGACATTCCGAGAGGCCATCCGTGTCCGCCCCCGTCGTCCGCTTCGCTCCTTCGCCGACCGGCCTCATCCACATCGGCAACGCCCGCACCGCGCTTCTCAACTGGCTCTATGCCACGACGCGCGGCGGCTCCTTCATCCTGCGGTTCGACGACACCGATCTCGAGCGCTCGCGTCGCGAATTCGCCGACGCCATCGCCGACGATCTCGACTGGCTCGGCATCCGCCCCGATCGGGTCGAGCGCCAGTCCGAGCGCACCGCCGCCTACGAGGCCGTCGCGGCGCGACTGAAGGCGTCGGGCCGGCTCTATCCGGCCTATGAGACGACCGAAGAACTCGATCGCCGCCGCCGCCGCCAGCTCGGCCGCGGCCTGCCCCCGGTCTACGACCGCGCCGCGCTGAAGCTCACGGGGCAAGAGATCGCCGTGCTCGAGGCCGAGGGGCGGGTGCCGCACTGGCGCTTCAAGCTCGACGGCCGCCGGGTCGAATGGCCGGACGGCATTCGCGGCGCCCAGGTGGTCGACACCGCGGGACTGTCCGATCCGGTGCTGATCCGCGCCGACGGCTCGTTCCTCTACACCTTCACCTCGGTCGTCGACGACGTCGAATTCGGTGTCACCGACATCATCCGCGGCGAGGACCACGTCACCAACACCGCGGTGCAGATCGAGATCTTCGAGGCGCTGGGCGCGACGCCGCCGCGCTTCGCCCATCACAACCTGCTCGCCGCGACCACCGGCGAGGCGCTGTCGAAACGCCTCGGATCGCTGTCGATCGCGGGGCTCCGAGACGCCGGTTACGAGGCGATGACGGTGGCCTCGCTCGCCGTCCTCGTCGGCTCGTCCGAGGAGATCCACGCCTATCCGGACCTCGCGAGCCTCGCCCCCCATGCCGACCTCTCCGGCATGTCGCGCTCGACCGCCAAGTTCGATCCGCACGAGCTCGACCTGATGAACGCCCGCCTCGTCCACGGCCTGCCCTATGCCGTGGTGGCGTCGCGGCTGAAGGCGATGCGCGCCGATCTCGGCGAGGCCTTCTGGTACGCGGTGCGCGACAATCTGGAGAAGGTCGCCGACGCGACCGGCTGGGCGAAGATCCTCGGGTCCAAGATGACGCCGAAGATCGCCGAGGAGGATCGCGCCTTCCTGGCGGAGGCCGCCGCGCTGCTGCCGCCGGATCCCTGGGACGAGACCACCTGGGGCGCGTGGTGCGACGCGGTGAAGAGCGCCACCGGCCGCAAGGGCAAGGCGCTGTTCCTGCCGCTGCGTCTGGCGCTGACCGGCCTCGATCACGGCCCGGAGATGAAGAAGCTGCTGCCGCTCATCGGTCGGAAAAATACTGCGGCCCGACTATCCTGACCTTCGGCGGCGCGGCCGGCTCTCCCGACGAGGCGTCGGCGACGGTCTCGCTCTGCGGCTGTGGCGACACCGGTTCGACGGTGAGGCCGGCGACGGTCACCGCCTGGGTCTCCGGGTCCTCGTCCATGTCGGGCTTGACCCGCGGCAGCGGCAGTTCGCCGATCGCCGGACCCGCCTCGCGCGTTCCCCTGAGCCCGCCGGCGCCCGGCGGCAGCAGGCGCAGATCCGGCTTGCCGCAGGTGCAGTCGGCGACCACCTCGGTGCGGTAGCGGAAGGCGTTGGGCAGCCGGGTCAGCGGATCGCCGGTGCCGTCGGCGGCGATCGCCTGTTCGGCTTCCTGGCCCGGATTGTGGTGGTAGTAGAGCCGCGTCTCGGCCGCCGGACACAGCGCCTTGCAGACGTTGGCGTCGGTTCTGAGCCGCCCTTGCGAGGCGTTGAACGAGATCGGGAAGAAGTAGCCGTCGCAGGTGCGCACGCACAGCGTCCGGTAACTGCCCGAGAGCATCTGCGCCGTGGTCGGATCGATCACCATCTCCTCGCCCGGCTGCGGATCGCCGGCCGAGTTGCCACCGCCTCCGAACAGGAAGCCGAAGAGGCCGCGGCTCTCCTGACGCTGTTCCGTCCGGATACCCGGTGGCGTCTCACCCGGTTGGGCGATGCGATAGGTGACGCCCGCCTGACCGGGGACGGCGCCGTTGATCGTGACGCGGGACCGCGTGCCGTCGAAGGTGGCGGTGATCGGCTGCGAGCCGGGCTGCTGGCGTTCGCCACAGCGCAGCTGCGTCATCAGCGTGCGCAGTCGCGTCTGCTCGCCCTCCGTGCCGCCGCCTCCGCCCATCCGCGCATGTTGGCGCTCGAGCGAGGCGAGGTTGGCTTCCATCTTGTGTCCGCGCTCGGCGAGGGCGGAACAGCGCGGATCGAAGGGATTGCCGCAGCGCGCCTGCGATGCGCGGTTCTGCGCGATCGCCTTCTTCTGTTCGACGATGGCCGCGGCCCAACGGTCGGCCGGCGACGACGACGCCCGCTTCTCGAGCGTGGCCAATTTGGCGGCGAGATCGTTGCAGACGTAGGATTGCGCACCGGCGGACGCCGCCGACAGCGTCAGCGTGACGACGGCACCGACGATCGTCACCGCGCGCCTCACGGCGGCGGCGGCGCGCTTCGCGGTTCCGAGCCGACGCGCGGCCGTCATGATCTACCCTCGTTTCCGTCCCGCCCGCGGTCGGCGCGAGTCGCTTTCCCGGTACAACATTCGAATCCGGTGGAAAAGGTTCACGACAGGTTACACACCGATGGTTCCGCG
>CALMYM010000088.1 GCA_937873675.1 uncultured Alphaproteobacteria bacterium
GCAGCAGCGCCAGCAGGCGATCCAGCAGCGTCAGCAGCAGCAGCAGCAGATCCAGCAGCAGCGCCAGCAGGCGATCCAGCAGCGCCAGCAGCAGCAGCAGCAGATCCAGCAGCAGCGTCAGCAGGCGATCCAGCAGCGCCAGCAGCAGCAGCTTCAGGTCCAGCAGCAGCGTCAGCAGGCGATCCAGCAGCGCCAACAGCAGCAGCAGCAGTTGCTGCAGCAGCGCCCGGGTGCGCCCGGCCTGCCGGGCCAGCCGGCGATCGGTGCGCAGCGTCCCATGGCGCCCGGCATGCAGGGCCAGCCGGCGATCGGCATGCAGCGCCCGATGGCGCCCGGCATGCAGGGCCAGCGGCCCGGCGTGTTCCAGGGCGGACCGCAGCCCGTTCCGCCCGGTGGCTTCCAGGCCCGGCCGCAGCCCAATCCGCCCGTCGGCTTCCAGCCGCCTCCGCAGCAGGTGCGGCGTAACGGCGGCATCGGTCCGGCCGGTGCGGCGGCGATCGGCCTCGGCGTCGGTCTGGTCGGCGGCGCCATTCTGTCGAACCAGATGCGCGGCGTGACCGAGGTCCACCGCCATCGCGAAACCTACGTCGACGGCGGCGTGCGCTACGTCCGCGAGCCCGGCCGCATCATCATCCGCGAGGAGGGTGCGCCGGCCTACATCCGTCACGACGAATCCGAGCGCTTCGCCATCCTCGGCTACAAGCCGCAGGTGGTGCACGAAGGTGGCTTCATCCGCGCCTATTACGATCGGCCCGACGGCGTGCGCATCATCACCGTCACCGATCCGGACGGACGTCTGGTGCGTCGCATCCGGCGCTATCCCGACGGCCGCGAGGTGATCATCATCGACAACGGCTTCCCGCCGCGCCCGGCCCGCTTCATCGACCAGGTGGTGGTCCTGCCGCCGCCGCCGCTGACGATCCCGCGTGAGCGCTACATCGTCGACGCCGGAGTCGCCGACCAGCAGACCATCTACGAAGCGCTGACCGCGCCGCCGCTGACCCGGGTCTCCCGGCGCTACAGCCTCGACGAGGTCCGCTACAGCCCCGACCTGCGGGCGCAGATGCGGTCGGTCGACGTCAACACCATCACCTTCGAGAGCGGGTCCTGGGAAGTCGGTCCGAATCAGGTCGAGCGCCTGTCGGCCATCGCCGGGGCGATCGGCAAGGCGATCGAGGCCAATCCGGAGGAGGTGTTCCTGATCGAGGGTCACACCGACGCGGTGGGCGATGCGGACGACAACCTGTCGCTCTCGGATCGCCGCGCCCAGTCGGTCGCCGAGATCCTGTCGCGGGACTTCGCCATCCCGGCCGAGAACCTGACCACCCAGGGCTACGGCGAGACCCAGCTCAGGGTCCAGACGGAAGCCGACGCGCGCGCCAATCGGCGGGTCACCATCCGCCGCATCACCCCGCTGATCGCCGAACAGCAGGCGCAGCAGTGATCGACCGGCATTCCGGTTCGTGAGAGCCGGGCCGCGGTCATCGATCGGAAAAGCGAAAGGGCGAGCGGGTGACCGTCTCGCCCTTTCTCGTTTTCGAGAGTCGTAGGGCGTCGCCGTCGAGCACCGGCGCGGCCGAAGCGGGCTCAGCCCTGGCGGCGCACCACGGCGGCGAGCACGTCGGCGACGGTGACCGCACCGACGAACCGGTCGTCGTCGTCGAACACCGCCACCGAGGCGACGTTGCGGTGCATGGCGTACATGAGAGTCTTCAGCGGCGTCGCGGTGCGCGACCAGTAGACCTCGTTCGCATCCGCCGGCTTGGGCGCGTCGGCCTCTTCGCAGGTGACCCAGGTCGCCGGTCGGCCCTCGTGCACCACCTCGACCACTCGCCGCTCGCCGTCGAGGCGGAAGCGGGTGACGCGGCGGTCGTCGAGCCACACCCAGTCCTCGCCGTGGCGCTCGAGGTCGCGCATGTCGCGCATGACGTTGTAGGCGGTGAGCACGCTCAGCGGATTGACGTTGGCGACGAACTCGCGGACGTAGTCGTCGGCCGGCTTCAGCACGATCTCCTCCGGCGGCCCGACCTGGACGATGCGGCCGCCGTCGAGGATGGCGATGTGGTCGCCGAGCTTCAGCGCCTCGTCGAGGTCGTGGCTGACGAAGACGATGGTCTTCTTCAGCTCCCGCTGCAGGATGAGGAGCTCGTCCTGCAGCTTGGTGCGGATCAGCGGGTCGAGCGCCGAGAACGGCTCGTCCATCAGCAGGATGTCGGCGTCGGTGGCGAAGGCGCGGGCGAGCCCGACGCGTTGCTGCATGCCGCCGGAAAGCTCGTGGGCGAACTTGTCGGCCCATTTGTCGAGCCCGACCATGGCGAGCTTGGCATCGACGATGGCGTCGCGTTCGGCCTTGGCCACGCCGCGCAGCTCGAGCCCGAAGCCGACGTTCTCGCGCACCGTCCGCCACGGCAGCAGCGCGAACTGTTGGAAGACCATGGCGACCCGGTTCTGGCGCAGCCGCCGCAGCGTCTCGGGCGAGCAATTCGCCACGTCCACGGTGCCTTCGCCGTCGGCGACCAGCACCTCACCGCGGCTCACCGGATTGAGCCCGTTGACGGCGCGCAGCACCGTCGACTTGCCCGAACCCGACAGGCCCATCAGCACGCAGATCTCGCCCGCCGCGACGGTGAGCGACACGCCGGCGGCGCCGATCACCGCGCCCGTCGCCTCGAGGATCTCCTCGCGGCTGCGGCCCGCATCGAGCAGGCGCAGCGCTTCGGCCGGCCGATCGGCGAAGACGATGTCGACCGCGCGCAGTTCGACGGCCGGGGAGGGGGATAGGGAGGGGGAGGGGGAAGCATCGGTTCGCGGAGCGGTCACGGCGCGCGCCTCCGCTTCTCCGGCAGCTTGCAGACCCGGTCGAGCAGGATGGCGAGGAGGACGATGGCGAGCCCCGCCTCGAAGCCCATGGCGACGTTGACGGTGTTGAGGGCGCGCACCACCGGCTTGCCGAGCCCGCCGGCGCCGACCAGCGCGGCGATCACCACCATCGACAGGGAGAGCATGATGGTCTGATTGACGCCGGTCATGATCATCGGCATGGCGTGCGGCAGTTCGACCTTCCAAAGAAGCTGCCGCCGGGTGGCGCCGAAGGCCTCACCGGCTTCTCGGAGCGGCACCGGCACCGAGGCGATGCCGAGCTGGGTGAGCCGGATCGGGGCGGGCACGGCGAAGATCACCGTCGAGATCATGCCCGGCACCACGCCGAGCCCGAAGAGCACCAGCGTCGGGATCAGATAGACGAAGGTCGGCAGCGTCTGCATCAGGTCGAGCAGCGGCCGGATGAGATCGGCGAACCACGGCCGATGCGCCGCGACGATACCGATCGGCACGCCGACGGCGACCGAGACGAGGGTGGCGAAGCCGACCAGCGACACCGTCTCCATCGTCGCTTCCCAGTAGCCGAGATTGGCGATCATCAGGAGCGCGGCGGCGGTGTAGAGGGTCAGCGCCGGCCGGCGATGCAGCCACCACACGAAGCCGGTGAAGACGACGATCGACACCGACGCGGGCGGCTGGATCAGGAGCCAGGAGAAGCCCTCGATCAGCACCCGCAGCACCGTCGAGATCCGGTCGATCACGTCACCGAACCACACCTGGACGAAATCGATGGCGAATTTCATCCAGCGTCCGAAGGGGATCCGGAAGGCGGTGATCCACGCGTCCATCGTTCACGTCCACCATCGTCGCATCGAGATCGGGAAGGACACGGCGCCGGAGCGCCGCATCGCCGTGCCGACACGAGGGAGGAGGCCGGCGCGACGAGCCGCGCCGGCCTCGTCCGTCACAGCCCGAGGCTCTTCTTGACCGCGGCGAGGCCCGGCTTGCCGTCGAAGGTGGTGACGCCGTCGAGCCACTTGTCGAGCACCGCCGGGTTGGCCTTCAGCCACATCTCGGCCGCCTTGGCGCCGTCGCTCTCACCGGCCGCGATCGTGTCCATGATCTCGCTCTCCTGAGCGAGGGTGAAGGAGAGGTTCTTCAGGAGCTTGCCGACGTTGGCGCACTCGCTCGTGTAGCCGGCGCGGACGTTGGTGTAGATGGTCGCGCCGCCGAAGTTCGGACCGAAGACGTCGTCGCCGCCGGAGAGGTACTTCAGTTCGTAATGGGTGTTCATCGGATGGGGCTCCCAGCCGAGGAACAGGATGTCGCTCTTGCCCTTGGCAGTGCGCTCGACCTGGGAGAGCATGCCCTGCTCGGAGCTCTCCACCAGTTCGAAGCCGCCGAGGCCCCACTTGGCGTCCTTGATCATGTCGAGGATCAGCCGGTTGCCGTCGTTGCCCGGCTCGATGCCGTAGATCTTGCCCTGCAGCTTGTCCTTGAACTTCGGGATGTCCTTGAAGTCCTTGAGGCCCGCGTCCCAGGTCGATTTCAGCACCGCGAGCGTGTACTTGGCGCCGGTGAGATTGACCCCCACCACCTCGACGGTCTTGTCCTCGAGGTAGGGCTTCAGGTCCGCTTCCATGGTCGGCATCCAGTTGCCGAGGAAGATGTCGATCTGCTTGTTCTTCAGCGACGCGTAGGTCACCGGCACCGACAGGATCTCCGCCTTCGGCGTGTAGCCCAACCCGGCGAGGACACGCGACGCGAGCCCGGTGGTGGCGGTGATGTCGCTCCAGCCGACGTCGGAGAAGCGCGGGGTCTTGCAGGCCTCCGGTTCCGCCGCGAAGACGGAGGTGGTCAGGCCGAAGACGAGACCGGCGGCGAGGACGGTGCGGGTGGCGATCATGGACTACTCCTCCCGATGGATCGGGACCGTTCGAGCGAGGGACGGCGCGTCGGGCGCGCACCTGCGGCGGTCGTCGAGCGCGAGAGCTTTCGCGCCCGGCCGCAACGACGTCGCTCGTCACGCGCGCACATCGCGCGCCCACGAGAGGACGTCGCGCCTACCCCGGCCACGTTCCGAACCGCTCGTCAAGGAAGAACGATCGATCGACACGAGTATTGAGTGCTCGTTCAATTTCAGGGATTTCGGGTCTTTTTCATCGTCGAGAGCATGAAAACGGCGAACAAGGATACGCGACCCGACGAAAGCTCCGGCAGATGCCGGAAGGACGCGGAAGCTCGCTGCCATATGCCGCGGATCGCATCACACGAGCGAAAAAGCCAAACGAAACAGGCGACTCGAGTCGCCGGCGGAATCGAACTCGCAGAGCAGACAGATTCACTTGAATCGATACTCGAAGTCGGCGTGCCATCGCGCCCGGGCCCGGCGATCGCAGCCGCGGCCGCCTCGTCCCTTCGGGCGAAGCCTTCGCGGTTCGATTGACTGAACATCTGTTCAAAATATGCTGGCGAGCCTCGTGAGGCCGATCGCGCCGCCGCGAGCCTGCCGGAACCGTCCGGCGTGCCGCCGTCCGTTCCCGCCGCTTCGTCCGTCGCGTGCCGCCAGGAGATCCGATGCCCCCCGTCGTCCCGCGCGCCGCCGCCGAACCCGCCGCCCGCCCGCGCCGCCATGCCGCCGAAGACGTCCGCCGCCGCCAACTGATCGAGGCGACCGTCGAGGCGATCGCCGACGTCGGCTTCCAGGAGACGACCCTCGCCGAGATCGCCGGCCGCGCCGGGGTCTCACCCGGTCTCGTCGCCTTCTATTTCAGCGACAAGAACGGCCTCCTCGAAGCGACCCTGAGGCATCTGGCGTCGCATCTGTCGGCGTCCCTGGTGGCGCTGCAGCGGCAGGCGACGACGCCGCGTGAGCGCATCATGGCGGTGGTCGACGCCACCCTCGGACCGACCCAGTTCGATCGCCGCACCGCCTCGGTGTGGCTCGCCTTCTGGGCCCGCGTGCCGGTGGTGCCGCGCTTCGCCCGCATCCAGCGCATCTACGTCGCCCGCCTGCAGTCGAACCTGCGCGCCGGCTTCCGCGCCCATCCGACCCTCGCCCGCCTCGACCGCGACGAGGCCGCTCGGCTCGCCGAGGCGACCGCGGCGATGATCGACGGCTCGTGGCTGCGCGCCACCCTCGCGCCCGGCGACGACGACGGCGCTCGCGCCCGCGATCTCGTCGGTGCCTTCGTCGAAGGCCGGCTGGCGCTGCTCGATCTGGCGCTGCTGCACCGGCCGTCCGAGACGCGCACCGCGGTGGACGCCGAGGATCGCGACGGGTCTCCAACTCGAATCGACATGTGAGGAGAGGGGCGGAAGTCCCCCGTTTCGTCACCGTTGAATCGATGGGCGAGGTCGCGGAATCATCACTTGAAGTCGCGCCGAATCCGATTCGCCGTCAGGGACTTGCGCGCTCCGGCGGAATCGAATTCACGCCCTGCGGAATCGGAATCCGAACATGAGGTCGGGTCGTCGCGGGCCGCGCGGCGGACTCACCACGTGAAGTCGCGG
The DNA here is from genome assembly GCA_937873675.1 of uncultured Alphaproteobacteria bacterium. Classification (GTDB taxonomy): domain Bacteria; phylum Pseudomonadota; class Alphaproteobacteria; order Rhizobiales; family Ancalomicrobiaceae; genus CALBKH01. The sequence goes on from CALMYM010000088.1 coordinate 6,334, forward strand.
ACTCGATGCTCGAACTTCAGTGGCTGGCGACGGTCGTGCGTCCCGGCCACAACTGCACCATCAACACCGCGGCGAAGATCGCCGCCGAGCCGGCCCACTGCTCGGGCGTCAGCCGGTCGCCGAGCAGCCACATGCCGAAGAGCGCGGCGAAGGGCGCCTCGGTGGAGAAGATGATCGCCGCGTCGGAGGCGTGGGTGTGGCGCTGCGCCATGGCCTGCAGGGTGTAGCCGACGCCGCCGGAGATGACGCCGGCATAGAGGATCTCCGGTGTGGCGGCCCGCACCGCCTCCCACGAGATCGGATCGTGGAGGACGGCCCAGACGCCGGCGAAGAGCGCGATCACCGTATACTGCGCCATCACCAGCAGCAGCGGCCGGTTGAAATGGCGCATCGCCATGCCGATCAGCACGATCTGTACGGCCCACAGAAGCGCACCCACCATCAGGAGTCCGTCGCCGATCACGAAGGCCGCCCCGCCGCCGCCCGCCAGCATCCACGCGCCGACGAGCCCGAGCCCCGCCGCCGGCCAGACGCCGAAGCCGGGACGCTCGTGGGTCAGCATCATCGCCACGAAGGGCGTGAAGAGGATGTAGAGCGAGGTGAGGAAACCGGCGTTGGTGACCGAGGTGGTCACCAGCGAGAACTGCTGCAGGAGGCTGGCGCCGAGGAACACCGCGGCCACCGCCCCGACCAGCCGCCACGAGCGCCGCGTCAGCGGCATCGGCGACCGGGCGTGTTCGAAGACGAGGAGCGGCGCCGTCACCGCCATCGACAAGGCGAAGCGCAGCGCCAGGAACCACATCGGCGTCAACGACTGCATCGCGGTCTGCTGCGGCACGAAAGCCGCCCCCCAGATGGCGGCGGCGAGGAGAATGGCGAGATTGGCGGTGGTCCGGTTCATGGGTGCCGTCGCCGCGAGGTTCGAGACGTGGGGAACGTCGGAACCCGCCGCACGGCTCCGCCACCTCCTCATGCCTGCTCTCGGACGCATGTTCAAGAGGCCGCGAAGCGGACCGCGATCACGGTCGCGCGACGCCCGCCGAAGCGGCTCGCACCGAAGCGAAGAGGCGACAGGGAGGGCAGGGGGAGGGGCGACGGTCCGCGGCGCACGCGCGTCGCGTCTCTTTCCCCGAGGCGCGGGGTCGACGCGTCACCGTCGCTCAGGCGCGACGCCGACGCGGTTCGTCGATGTCGGCGCGCATGGTCGCCATGAAGCCGGCGGCCTCGGCGGCCGCGAGCGGGTGCGAATAGAGGAAGCCCTGCACCCAGGCCTGTTCGGAGACGGCGAGCAGCGCGATCTGATCGGCCGTCTCGACGCCCTCGATCACCACCTGCTTGTCGAGGATGCGGGCGAGTTCGATCATCGCGCCGACGATCGCCGCGTTCTCCGGCGCCGAGACCAGATCGCGGACGAAGGCGCGATCGATCTTGAGGATGTCGATCTCCGGCTTGCGCAGATGGATCAGCGAGCTCCGGCCGAGCCCGAATTCGTCGACGGCGATCCGCAGCCCCGCCGCATGCGCGGCCGCCAGCTGCCGGGCGATCGGCGTGTGGTTCTCCTCGCTCATCACCCGCTCCGACACTTCGAGCACCAGCGACGCGCCGGGGACGGCGTGGCGCTCGGCGATCGCCAGCACTTGGCCGATGGCGTCGGGCTGCGTCAGGAAGGTGTCGGCGACGTTGACCGACAGCGACGCCGGGGCGAGCCCCTCCGTCGCCCAAACCGCATATTGGCGGCAGGCGGCGTCGAGTACCCAGGAGGTGATCTGGCTCATCAGGCCGGCGCGGCCGGCGGTCGGCAGGAACTGCTCGGGTTCGATCAGACCGCGGGTCGGGTGGTTCCACCGCACCAGCGCTTCGAAGCCGTGGAAGGTCGCGCCGTCGAGCGAGACGATCGGCTGGTAGTGGAGGACCAGCTCGTCGAGCGCGATGGCGCGCCGGAGATCGGCCTCCTCGGAGCGCACCCGCGCCACCGCCGTCCGCAGCTTGTCGTCGAAGAACACCGGGTCGTCGAGATCGGAACGCTTCGCCTGATACATGGCGAGGTCGGCCGCCGACAGGAGGCCGTCGACGTCGCGCGCGTCCGTCGGCCAGAAGGCGCACCCGATCGAGGCGCCGAGTTCGAAGCGATGTCCCTCGATCTCCATCTCGCGGCCGAGCGTGTGGTTGATCCTCAGGCCGATCTGGCGGACCTCTTCCGCGTCGCGCGGCTGCGGCAGCACCACCACGAACTCGTCGCCGCCGAGGCGTGCCACCACGTCGCCGGGCCGCAGCGCCGCCGTCAGGCGTCGCGCCGCCTCGATCAGCACGCCGTCGCCGGCGGCATGGCCGAACATGTCGTTGATCGGTTTGAAGCGGTCGAGGTCGATCAGCATCACCGCCAGATGCCCGCTCTGCGGGTCGGCGGCCGCGATCTCGCGCTCGATCTCGTCGATCAGCGAGGCGCGGTTGAGAAGGCCGGTCAGCGCATCGTGGCGGGCGAGCCGCGCCAGTTCGCTCTGAGCGGCGTCGGCGCGGCGCACCTCGCGGCCGAGATTGCCGAGCAACGGCCAGAAGATGATGAAGGCTTCGCCGACGAGCACGAACACCGTCGCCCAGCCGAGCATGGTGTGGAGCTCTTCGCGCGACACCTTGCGTGCCTCGGTCTCCCTGCGCAGTTCGGCGAGGAGCCGTTCCGAGGCCAGACGCGCCGCGGTGGCGTGGGAATCGGTGATGACCAGGAACCCATCCTCGCGCGCGTCGCCGAGAATGGCGATGTCCTCGTCGCCGGTCGGGGCGCCGTCGCGCAGGGCGATGCGCACGTCGTCCGACATGTCGGCGATGATCTGGTCGAGATGGTAGGGCGCGTCTTGCAGGATCTTCCAGGCCGCCGGCGACACCTTGCTGTTCCGCATCGTCCTGACCAGCGTCGCCCGGTCGATCAGCAGTCGTTCGCGCGACGCCGTCAGCGCTCGGCGCAACCCGCGTACGCGAATCTCGTCCTGTTCCGGCTGGCGCAGCTCCTTGACGAGGTCGCGCATGGTGATCTGTTGCGTGGCGAGTTCGACACGCAGTTCGCCGATGGCGCTCATGGTGGCGTCGAGCAGCCGCTCGTCGACGACGAAGACGCGCATGATCACGAAGGAGGAGATCGTCAGGGCGATCAACAGCGCCAATGCCACGGCATAACGCATGCCGTGCGTTCTGGTCGGCGCTCTGGACGGAGTGACCCCTCCGCTCGATCGAGACGAAACTTCCATCGGTCCCTCGTGAGCCGAACCGTTCGACGGCTCGTGCATCCCATGAGGAGGATCTTTCCGGGAGAACCTTAAGAAAGCCGCCGTCTGAAGAGGTTCGTCGGCTTGTTGGTATATTTTTCCTCAATTCTTCGATGTTCGCCCGACCGCGTGGCGAAGGCCGGGTGTCGGTCTCAGCGGTGCACGAGCCGCCGGAAGGCGACCGCCGCGCCGGTCACCGCCGCCGCGATCCCCGCCGACCACCAGGCCGGAGCGATGCGCGCCGCAGCGGAGAGGTTGGCTTCGAGAAGCGGAAGGGGCGATCGCCCGGTCTTGGCGACGAACCACACCGCCTCCGAGGCGGCGGCGAAGACGAAGGCGCTCACCGCGGCGATCACCACGGCGCCGACGCCGAGCGAACCGCGCCGCTCGATCCGCATCCGCATCGCCAAGCCGGCGAAGGCGAGACCCGTCAGCATCGCGCCCTGGGCGAGGTCGAGCTTCGATTGCAGGAAGAGATGGACGAGAGCGAGGATCAGGATCGGATGCACCAGCCCGTGCAGACGCTTCCAGCGCTCCGCACCCCATCGCCGCACCATCGCGTCGCTCGACGTCGCCCCCATCGCCACGAGCCCGGCGAAGGCGACGAACCCGAGCGTCAGGTAGGGACGGACGGCGATCTCGAAGGCCATCGTCGTCGGCGCGAAACCGAGATCGGCGGCCCACAGGCCGACATGGAGCACCGCGTAGCCGAGCCCCGCGAGGCCGACCATCCGGCGCACGCCGATCAGTCGCGCCGAGCCTGTGAGATGGCGCAAGGGCGAGATCGCCACCGCGACGAGGACGAGCCGCACCGCCCAGTCGCCGGCGACGTGGATCGCCTCGGCGAGCGGCCGCGGCCCGAGATCGGCGCCGGCCCAGCGCCGCACCAGGTCCGCGGACGGTAGCCACAGGAGGATGAAGACGGCGGCGCGCAGCAGCGAGAAACGGCCGTTGCGGTCGCTCCAGGGCAGGAATCGGGAGAGGCTCGAAGTCATCGGGATCCGGGGTTCGGGGGAGGGAGCTCGTCTCTCCTTACGGTCCCGGCGCCGCTTTCGTTTCATCACGTCGCCGCGAGCGACATCACTCTTTCCACATCGTCGCCTTGAAGTTGACGAGGGCGCGCAGCGGCACGACGAAGAGCGCCAGGGTGAGCGCCAGGCCCGCCCAGGCCCGCCACTTCGACGGCCGGAAATAGAGCAGCTGCACCCGGAAGCGGATCCCCAGCTGCTTGCGCCGCCCCGCCATCGACTGGCCCTTCGACGACAGACGGTAGCGCAACAGCACCACGGGCAGATTGGCGAGCTTCCACCGGCTCTGGATGCGGCGCCACAGCTCGTAGTCCTCCGCCGCCTGGAGCGCCGGATTGTAGCCGCCCATGGTGCGGAACACGTCGGCCCTGACCATCATCGAGGGATGCACCATGGCGCTGTTGAAATACATCGCATCGCGGATGGCGTCGTCGTCGGTGGGATGACGGTGGACGTACATCGGCTCGAGCGTCGTCTCGTCGAAGGTCTGCATCCAGGTCCCGACCGCCCCGACTTCGGGGTGCGCATCGAGGAAAGCGACCTGTTCGGCGAGCCGCTGCGGCAGGGCGATGTCGTCGGCGTCCATCAGCGCCACGAACTCGTAGCCCTTCGGCAGCACGTCGAAGAGAGCGGTGTTGAGACAGGAACTCTGCCGGCTGTTGACCGGCATGCGCAGGACCCTGAGGCGCTCGCCGTGAGTGGCGACGAGGCCGGCGAGCGCGTCGGCCATCGGCTGCGGACTGCAGTCGTCGACGATCAACAGATCGGCGGCCAGCGTGTTGTCCAGAATGCTCGAGGCCGCTTCGGCGATCGTCCCGGCCGCATCGTAGGCCGCCATCAAAACGACGACGCGGGGCGTCGCGCTGTCGTTGGCCGTGGAATCGTTCACGTGCGGGTCCCGAATCTGTCGGCTGCGGCCGAGCGTCTGATCTTGCGCCGTTCCGCCCCCGATGATCGCCAGCGAGTCGTGAACCGAGCGGCGAGGACTATGACACGGACCCGCCGTCTTGTCGTCTGCGAGGGTCGCGTTCGCTTCGCCCGCGCCCGCCCGAAGACGGCACCGCATCCGACCACCGTCGCGCTGGACCGTTCCGCGGATCGCTCCTAGGCTGGCTACGACCATCGATGCGAGGGATCCGACCCGTGGACCACGTTCTCCTCTTCCTCAAGGCGGCCGGCATCGGCCTCGCCGTCGCCGCCCCCGTCGGGCCGATGAGCCTCCTGTGCATGCGCCGCACGCTCACCCAGGGGCCGCGCTGGGGTCTGGCGACCGGCGCCGGCATCGCCGCCGGCGACGCCATCTACGCGGCGGTCGCCGCCCTCGGTCTCGCCGGCGTCTCCGCCTTCGTCCTCGCCTGGGAGAAGCAGCTGCATCTCGCCGCCGGTCTCTTCCTGATCTGGCTCGGCCTGAAGACCTTCTTCACCAAGGACACCGACAAACCCGCCGAAGTGGCTGCCGTCGCGTCGGTTTCCGCCGCTTTCCTGGGCTCGGTGATGCTGACGCTGACCAACCCGCCGACCATCGTCATGTTCGCCGCGGTGTTCACCGCGCTGGCACCGTCTTCCGGCTTCGACCCGGTCGTCGCCGCCATCACCGTCCTCGGTGTCCTGTGTGGCTCGCTCGCCTGGTGGGTCGGCGTGGTGGCGGTGGTCTCCGGCGTCCGTCACGCTCTCGGCCGCAAGGTGCGGTTGTGGATCGATCGCGTCGCCGGTGTCGTCCTCGCCGTCCTCGGTGCCGATCAGATCCGCCGCGCCTGAGGCGGGCGGTCGGGACGGGACCGGCGAAGCAAGCGGAACACCGTCGCGTCGTCGTGCGCCCGCGCGATCACTCCGCCGGCGAACGTCCGCCGACTTCCGCCAGACCGGTCGCGATGTGGCCGGGGGCGAAGACGCTGACCGCGTGGATGACCGCCGCGGTGAGCACCACCATGGCGACGGCCTGATGGGTGAGTGCCAGCGACAGCGGCACCAGCGTCAGCAGCGTCGCGATACCGACCAGCATCTGGAAGGCGACGGCGAACCCGAGCACGAAGGCCGAGACCCGTGCCGCGGAGGTCCGCGCCGTCACCACCACCAGCGTGAACTGTCCGATCGCCAGCGCGAACAGCACATAGGCGCCCATCCGGTGCAGGAACTGCACCATGGCGTGGTTCTCGAAGAAGTTCCGCCACCACGGTTCCCAGGTCATCAGGTCGGGCGGCGCGAAATAGCCGTTCATCGACGGCCACGTGTTGTAGACGAGCCCGGCGTGGTTGCCGGCGACGAGGGCGCCGAGGAAGATCTGGAAGATCGTCCAGCCGAGCACCGCGCCGGCGCCGATCCTCAGGATCGGCGAACGCCGCCGCGTCATCGACGATTTGCCGCAGGTCGCCGCCGACCAGACGAGGGCGGCGAAGATCACCGAGGCGAGCGTCAGATGGACCGCCAGCCGATAGGGCGCGACCGTCACCCGGTCGACGAGGCCCGAGGCCACCATCCACCAGCCGACGAAGCCCTGCAGTCCGCCGAGGACGAGGAGGACGAGGAAACGCGGCAGGCGCGCGCGCCCGATCCGGCCGGTGACGGCGAACCACAGGAGCGGCAGCGCGTAGACCACGCCGATCGAGCGCCCGAGCAGGCGATGCGACCATTCCCACCAGAAGATCGACTTGAACTCGTCGAGCGTCATACCGGCGTTCTCCAGCCGGTATTGCGGGATCTCTTTGTATTTGGCGAAGGCCGCCATCCAGTCGGCCTCGTGGAGCGGCGGGATCGCCCCCATGATCGGCGCCCATTCGGTGATCGACAGCCCCGACCCGGTCAGCCGTGTCGCGCCGCCCACCACCACCATGGCGAAGACCATCGCCGCGACCACGATCAGCCAGACGCGCACGAGCATCGCAGACCGCTCATCCGAGCGGGCGCGCGCGGTCCCGTCTCCGTCGCCGAACGTTCCGATCGTCATCGTCGACTTCACTCCATACCTCGATCCGAGATATAGACCGACCCGGTGGAGCCGACCATCGCGCGGGAGGTCGCGGTGGGGCCGGTTTTCGCCTCCGAACGTGCGACGGTTCGTCGCTCGCGTTTTGTCATTCCAGTGGGACGCCGGATCATGACCTCACCTTCTCGCCGCCTCGTCGGATCCCTGGTCCTGGTGGTCTTCCTGTTGATCTACGTCTTCTTCGCCGTGGCGATCGGCGACGTGATCGTCGCCACCAAGTCCGGTTGGGTGCAGTTCGTCTATTTCCTCGTCGCCGGCTTCCTGTGGGCGGCGCCCGCCGCCGTGCTGGTCAAGTGGATGTACGCGCCGGTCCGTCCCAAGGAGTGAGCCGCGGGCGCAGGCCGCACGCCGGACGCTCCGCTCACGGCCGCGACCACGCGAAGACCGGTCCGGTTCCCGAGCGTTGCGGCTTCTTTTCGATCGGGACGTTCCAACCCGCTCGCAACTTGCTCTAGACTTCGCCGACGGATCGGCCTCCCGCAGCGATCCGCCGACGACGGACCGCCCGCCGCGATGGCCGAAACCAGATCTCCCTCCTCTCCGGACAGCCCGCGTGCACCCCTGGCGCTCGACGCCGTCGCCGATCCGGCGGTGGTCGCCGAGGCGTGGCGCGAGATCGAGGCGCGGGGCGTCGTCCTGCCCTTTCAGTCCCACGACTGGGTCGAAGCCTGGATCGCCGCCGGCGCGACGGCCCCGGGCGCGCGCCCGCTGGTGATCCGCGGGCGGCGCGGCGAGACCGCCGAATTCCTGCTGCCGTTGGTGGTCGAACGCGTCGGTCCGATCGCCGTCGCCCGCCGTCTCGCCGGCAGCCACGCGAGCTACGTCCTCGGCGCCTGGCGCGATCTCGCGGCCCGGATCCCGCCCGAGGAGATCCGTGCCGGCCTCCTCGCCCTCGGCCGCGCCGAAGGCATCGATGCCGTCGTCCTCGACGCCGTGCCGACGGTCTGGGAGGGGATGGCGAACCCGTTGGTCGCCGCGCTGCCCCACGCCCCCTCGCTCGACGACGGCCATGTCTTCCGCCTCGATCCGTCGTTCGACGCGTTGCTCGCCGGCCGCAACGCCGGCCACAAGCGCAAGAAGGTCAAGGCGAAGGAGAAGCTCCTCGCCGCCGCCGGCGGCTACCGTATCTCGGTCGCTGCCACGGCCGAGGAGGTGGAGGCGACGCTCGCCGCCTTCTTCGCCCAGAAGAGCGCCTCGCTCGCCGCCCGCGGCATCGCCGATCCCTTCGCGCCCGCCGCGGTGCGCGACGCCTTCCGCCGCATGGCGCTCGCCTCGCTCGGGTCGAACGAACCGCTCCTCGAACTGACCCGGCTCGAAGCCGGCGGCGCGATCCGTGCGGTGATCGGTGCCTCGATCCGCGGCGGACGGCTCTACGCTCTCTTCGCCTCTTTCGCCGAGGACGAGTTGGCGCGGGCGAGCCCGGGCGAGACGCTGTTCTTCCGCCACATCGAGGACGCCTGCCGGCGCGGTCTCGCCGTCTACGACATGGGCCTCGGCCGCGAACGCTACAAGGCGAGCTGGTGCGACGAGCGGGTCGAGTTGGTCGATCTGCGCCTGCCGGTGACGCTCGCCGGACGCCTCTTCCTCGCCGTCGCCGCGGCGGTCGGGCGCACGAAGGCGGCGATCCGTCGTAACGAACGGGCGTGGGCCTTCGTCGCCGGGTGGCGGGCCCGGCTCGCCGGTCGAGGCGCGGCGACGCAGGAGACCGGCGAGGAGAGGTGAGGGGACACGCCCGTGGTCGCCACGGGCAGGTCGTCTCGGGATCCGAAGTCGCCCCGTCGAAGGCTCCGCTCAGGCGGCGACGTCGGCGACCGACTTCACGTCACCGTCGTCGACGGCCAGCACCCGGATCGAATCGATGCCCGCCGCCATCAGCGCCTCGTGCGCCTTGGCGGTGTTCGGATCGGTGCCGGCGCCGTCGCCGGCGAGGACGACGGTGTCGGCCGAGGCGACGAGATCGGCGACGCCCGGTCCGGCGACGATCAGGCCGAGGTCGAGAATCAGGTGATCGTAGGTGAGGTCGAGCGCCTCGAGCGCGCCGGTGAGTTCGTCGCCGACGAGATCGTCGGCATCGAGCCCGTCGCGGCCCGACAGCACCACGTGGCCACGCGAGGCGCGGTCGCGGAAGATGATGTCGGCGAAGCGCGCTTCCCCGGCGACGAGGTCGGAGAGGCCCGGCATGTCGGCGTCGCCGACGAGATCGGCGAGATCCTCGCCGTTGCCGGCCAGATCGACGAGGCAGACCTTGGCGCCGCGCTTCGCCGCGACCCGGAGCAGCGCCAGGGCGGCGAGATGGGCGGCGTGATCGGAGGTCGCCGAGGTGACGACGATGCGCTGGCCGTCTTCGGCCTCGGCCGCGATCTCGCGCCAGATGCGCTCGAGCGAGGCGGCGGCCTCCTTCTCCAATGCCGAGGAGGTGTCGTGCGGCAACAGGCCCGAGATCCCCGGCGCTTCGAGCCGATGGGTCTCGACGCGACCGTCGACCGGCGCCGCGCCGGCGGTGGGGATGGGCCCCGCCGTGGCCGCGGCGGCCGCCGGTGCGGCCTGTCCCGTCGCCGCTTCGACGGGCGGGGTCTGGCGCAGCACGTTGCCGGCGGCGAATTCGCGGAAGACGATCCACAGACAGGCGAGAAGGAAGGTCGACGCGGTGATCGCCGCGGTGAGCGGGATCACCTTCGGGAACGCCGGCTTGACCGGCACCGTCGCCGCCGAGATGACGCGGGCGTCGGCCGGCTGGGCGCCGCTCACCTGCCGGGCGAGCGCGTCGCGATAGCGCGCCAGGAACTCCTCGAGCTGATCGCGCTGCACCTTGGCCTCGCGCTCCAGCGCCCGGAGCTGGATGTCCTCTTCGCCCGCCTTGGCGGCCTGCGACTTGAACTCGTTGAATTGGGCGGTGAGCTGCTTCACCCGGCCTTCGGCGACCTTGAGCTCGTTCTCGTAGCTCGCCAGCACCTTGCGCGCCTCGGCGCGGATCTGGGCGTCGATGTCGGCGATCTGGGCGTTGATCGCCTGCACCTGCGGATGATTCGGCAGATAGGTGGTGGAGAGTTCGGCGGCGCGCGCCTTGAGCGCCGACTGGCGATCGTGCAGGCGCTGGACGCTCGGCGCCGAGGTCACTTCCGACGCGGTGTCGAGCCCGGCACCGCTCTCCAGCAGCCGCTTCAACTGGCGCACCCGCGCCTCGGTCTCCGAGCGCTGCGCCTTGGCGGCGGTCAGCTGCGAGTTCAACTCGCCGATCTGCTGCTCGGAGATCTTGACGTTGTTCTGACCGACGAAGAGGTCCGCCCCGGCGCGATACTGCTCGACCTTGGCCTCCGCATCGGAGACGCGGCGGCGCAACTGTTCGATCTCCGAGGAGAGGAACTTCGAGGCTTCCGCCGAGCTGCGTCCCTTCGCCTCGGCCGCTGCCGCGAGATACTCTTGGACGACCGCGGTGGCGACCTTCGCCGCCTTCTCCGGATCGCGCGAGGAGAATTCCACCTGGATGACGCGCGTCTTCTCCACCTGGAAGACGTTGAGATGTTCGATGAATTTCTCCAGCACCCGCTCTTCCGACGACCCGCCGGAGCCGCGCCCCAGGCCGAGGAGGCCGAGCAGCGAACCGCCGCCGGCGAATTCGGGGTCCTTCATCAGCTCGAGCGAGGCGACGACGCGGCGCGCGATGTCGCGCGAGGTGAGGAGCTGCACCTGGCTGCCGACGCCCTGTTCGTCGAGGAGGGCGCGTTCGGCCTCGCCCTGTCGCGCCTGCTGGCCGACCGGCAGATCGTGGGTCTCGATGACGAGACGGGTGTCGGATTTGTAGCTCGGCGTCATCGCCGACAGGCCGACATAGGATGCGACCGCCGCCACGAGGGTGAGGAGCAGGATGCGCAGGCGCGCGCGCCACAGCGCCCGGAGCACCACTCCGAGGTCGATGGTCACGTCGTCGACGTTGGTCACCTGGACCGTATTCATGAACGGTACTCCCGACTCCACTCCCAGGAGTATGAATTCGTTAAGGTAAGTGAGAGGTTAATCCGTTCCGTACGAACCCGAGCGTCGTCGCACGTTCAGTCTTCGTTAACCATATCGAACCAATGTGCGGACATGACGTCCGTGAGGGGTTCGACCATGCTTCTGCGATTGGGTGCGGCGATCGTGTCGGCCGCCATTCTGGCGGGCTGCTCGAACTACGTGCGGCCGAACCCCGCCTTCCACGAGGTTCTGACCCAGCCCTATCGTTTCGATGCCGGAGACAAGCTGCGCATCACCGTCTTCGATCAGGCCAACCTCACCAACACCTATCTGGTCGACGCCTCCGGCAACATCTCGATGCCGCTGATCGGGGGAGTGGCGGCGCGCGGCCGCACCGCCGCCGAACTGGAAAGCGAGATCGCCGCCAAGCTGCGCAACGGCTACCTGAAGCGTCCCGACGTCTCCGTCGACATCGATCAGTATCGCCCGTTCTTCATCATGGGCGAGGTCAAGAACGCCGGTCAGTACCCCTACGTCGCCGGCATGACCGCGCAGACCGCGGTGGCGATCGCCGGCGGCTACTCGGCGCGCGCCGATCAGGCGAGCCTCGACGTCACCCGCCAGATCAACGGCGAAGTGTTGGTCGGGCGCGTCCCGGTGACCGACCCGATCCGTCCCGGCGACACCATCTACGTCCGCGAGCGCTATTTCTGATCTGCGATCGGCGCGCGAGATTTCCCCGACGAAATCGCCTCTCGGGACGCATCTCGCGCCGATCTGTACATTCTTCACCGTCTTCGCCGGCTCTTTCTTAAGACTAACGATTTTATTCCGCGATCGCGAAGTTCCCGTACGTCCGGCATCAACTCGAACTTCACGTTCCCCGGCGCAGTCTCCCCGACGGATAAGGGAGATGTCCGAGGGTTCGGACGGGGATGAGAATGTCGGAAAACGGGACCATGCGCATCGTTCACTGCGTGCGCGCGCCGATCGGAGGCATCTTTCGTCACGTGGTCGATCTCGCCATGGCGCAGACGGCCGCGGGTCATTCGGTCGGCATCGTCTGTGACAGCCTGACCGGTGGCGACTTCGAGGCCGAGTGGATCGCCCGTGTGGCGCCCCACCTCGCGTTCGGCATCACGCGCTTTGCCATGCGTCGGGCGCTGTCGCCCGCCGACGTCGCCTCGACGTGGCGTCTGTGGAGCCACGTCGCCGCGCTCCGACCCGACGTTCTCCACGGCCACGGCTCCAAGGGCGGATCCTTCGCCCGCCTGATCGGCACCGGCCTGCGGCTCAAGGGGCAGCGGCCGATCCGCATCTACTGCCCGCACGGCGGCAGCCTGCATTTCGCCGCGTCGAGCCTCGAAGGGCGGGTCTACTTCGCCCTCGAGCGAATCCTCGAGCGCATGACCGACGGCCTCGTCTTCGTCTCCGACTACGAGCGCCGCTCCTACGTCGAGAAGATCGGCCGGCCGAAGGTGCCCACCGTGCTCGCCTACAACGGCCTGATGTCGGAGGAGTTCGAACCGATCGCGCCGCGTCCCGACGCCGTCGATTTCCTCTACATCGGCATGTTGCGCGAGCT
>CALMYM010000089.1 GCA_937873675.1 uncultured Alphaproteobacteria bacterium
GATGCGGCCGGAGGGCAAGACGGCGCTGGTCGGGCGGCTGCGGTCGGAAGGGCGCACCGTCGCCATGGTCGGCGACGGCATCAACGACGCGCCGGCGCTCGCCGCCGCCGACGTCGGCATCGCCATGGGCTCGGGCGCCGACGTGGCGTTGGAGACGGCCGGCATCACCCTGATGCGCTCCGATCCGCGGCTGGTGGCGGCGGCGCTGGAGATCAGCCGCGCGACGTGGCGCAAGATCCGCCAGAACCTGTTCTGGGCGTTCTTCTACAACGTCGTCGGCGTGCCGCTCGCCGCGCTCGGACACCTCACTCCGGCGCTCGCCGGCGCAGCGATGGCGATGAGCTCGGTGTCGGTCGTCACCAACGCGCTCACCCTGACACGTTGGCGGCCGAAGTCGGACGTTCGCGGCTGACGATCCGTCGCAGGCCGACGGGAAGCCTTTGGGATCGCGCCGTCATTCCGCCCGATTGCGATGGTTCGTGCGCTGGCCTAGAAGGGGAGGGCGCGTGGGTCGCGCCCGGCCTTCGCTTCCATCCGGACCTCTCGCAGGACCCTCCATGACCGCGAAACTCTCTCGCCGTGATCTCATCTCCGCTTCCGTCGCTCTCGGTGTGGCCAATCTCCTCGGGGCCACCGGCCCGGCCGCCGCCGCCAACCGGAAGTTCGGGCCGTCGAAGCCCTTCGGCTTCGCCGGGTTGGTGCAGCGGGCCCGCGAAATGGCGGCCAAGGCCTATCTCGCGCCGCGCCGTCCGGCGCCGGAGATCGTCGAGCAGATCGGCTACGAACAGCACGGCAAGATCAAGTTCCGGCCGGATCACGCCATGTTCGGCGACGAGAAGGGGGTCTATCCGATCACCTTCTTCCCCGTCGGCAAGTACTTCCCCAAGACGATTCGGATGCACGCCGTCGACGGCGACAAGGCGGCCGAGGTGCTCTACGAGCCCGAGTACTTCGACATGCCGGACGACAGCCCGGCGCAGAAGCTGCCGGAGGACACCGGTTTCGCCGGCTTCCAGATCCGCGAGGCCAAGAGCCGGCCGGATTGGCGGACGCAGGACTGGTGCGCCTTCCTCGGCGCCTCCTATTTCCGCGCCATCGGTTCGCTCAACGAATACGGCCTGTCGGCCCGTGGCGTGGCGATCGACACGGCGAGCCCGACGCCGGAAGAGTTCCCCGACTTCACCGAGTTCTATCTGCAGCCGGCGAGCGGCGAGAAGCAGCCGGTCGTCGTCTATGCGTTGCTCGACGGTCCGTCGATCACCGGCGCCTACAAGTTCACCATCCGCCGGACCGAAGGCGTCATCATCGACGTCGAGTGCAATCTCTTCACCCGCAAGGACATCGCCAAGCTCGGCATCTCGCCGATGACGTCGATGTACTGGTTCTCCAACTACGACAAGAGCTACCAACTCGAGTGGCGGCCGGGCGCCCATGACAGTGACGGCCTCGCCATCTGGACGGGCGCGGGCGAGCGCATCTGGCGGCCGCTGGTCAATCCGCCGGGGCCGTCGACCTCGGCCTTCCTCGACGACAATCCGCGCGGCTTCGGCTTGATGCAGCGCAATCGCGATCCGAAGGAATACATGGATCGCTACCTCAACTACGAGCGCCGTCCGTCGCTGTGGATCGAGCCGATCGGCGGGTGGGGGCCGGGCGCCTTCCATCTGGTCGAGTTCCCGACCGATCACGAGGACTTCGACAACATGGGGTGCTTCTGGGTGCCGCGCGATCCGGTGAAGGCCGGTCAGGCGCTCGAGTACCTCTCCCGAATGTACTGGAACGCCGACGAGCCGAACCCGCCGGCCAATCTGGCGCGGCCGACCCGTACCGGCATCGGCCGCGGCGGCTTCCCCTACACCCGCGCCAATCCGCCGGAGATCAAGCGTTTCGCCATCGAATTCACCGGCGGCGCGCTGGCGTCGTTCTCGAAGGACAAGAAGCCGGATGCGGTGATCACCCCGTCGCGCGGCGTGATCTCGTCGATCTTCCTCGAGACCACCTCGTGGAACGACGCGTGGCGGCTCCAGTTCGACATCAAGGCGGAGGGCGCCGATCCCGTCGACATCCGCGCCTATCTGCGCGACGGCGAAACCGCGCTCACCGAGACCTGGCTGTTCAAGCTGCATCCGCAGAAGACCTGGTGAGGTCGCCGTCGACATCGAACACCGGAACGGGGAGGCGAGAGCCTCCCCGTTCGCGTTTCGGGGGTGCGCCGGGTCGAGGGTTGTTGTACGTTCTGTACAACGGTGAACGCGCGTTGTACGTTCCGTACAACATGACGGCACCCGGAGGCGATCGATGAAACTCGAGGTCAAGAAGATCGGCAATTCGACCGGACTGATCCTGCCGAAGGAGTTGTTGTCGAAGCTCGGTTTGAAGCCGGGGGATGCCCTGCACGCCACGCCGGACGGCGAAGGCGGCGTTCGCCTCACGCCCTATGATCCGGATTTCGAACAGTCGATGCGGCTGGTCGACGAGATCATGGACGAGTATCGCGACACGCTGAAGGAACTGGCGAAATGACCGGGTTCGAGACCTCGTCGGCGGGGTTCTCCGATCAGGCCCAGGCGAGCTTCGGCCCGATCTCGCCCACCCCCGCCGAAGTGAAGGCGCTGCCCGCGCGCCACGTCGCCCGCTTCGGCGGGCCGGCCGGGATTCGCGACCCCGGAGCGCTGGAGTCGGCGCTGGGGCGCGCGCGCAACAAGTGGGAATACGAGGGGGCCGATCTCGCCCTGCTCGCGGCGGCTCATGCCTTCGGCATCGCCCGCAACCGTCCCTTCGTCGACGGCAACAAGCGAGCGGCCTTCGTCGCCATGATGTTGTTCCTGCGCAAGAACGGCGTGAGGTTCGCGCCACCGCAGGCGGAGGCGACGGCGATCATCCTGGGGCTCGCCGCCGGCGAAGTTTCCGAGGAGAGCCTCGCCCGCTGGATCCGCGATCGCTGGCCGACCTGAGGCGACGGCGGATCCCCCCCTGCAATCGCCGCGAAAAGTCCTATGTTGTCGGTCGGGACGGCAACGGATCGAAGGCGATGGCCAAAGACGGCGAGAAGAACTCACTCACCGGACGTTTCGTCCGCCATGCGCGGGTCGGCGCCAACGTGGGTACGGCGGCGGTGCGGATCGCCGGCGGTCGCATGTTCGGCGACGGCGACCTGATGCGCGAGGGCAAGCTCCTCGCCGATGCGCTGGGCGGGCTCAAGGGACCGTTGATGAAGGTGGCGCAACTGCTCGCCACCATCCCGGACGCCATTCCGGCGGAATGGGCGGCGGAGCTGCAGCGCCTCCAGGCGCATGCACCGGCGATGGGCTGGGCCTTCGTGCGCCGGCGCATGACCGCCGAGCTCGGGGCCGACTGGGCGAAGCGCTTCGGCTCCTTCGAGCACGTGCCGTCCCACGCCGCCTCGCTCGGGCAGGTGCATCGCGCCACCTCGAAGGACGGTCGGCAACTGGCGGTCAAGCTGCAGTATCCCGACATGGCCTCGGCGGTCGAAGCCGATCTCGACCAGCTCGGCGTGCTCTTCGCGCTGATGCGCAAGCTGAGGCCGCAGATCGACACGACGGAGATCGCCGAGGAGGTCGGGGCGCGGATCCGCGAGGAACTCGACTACGAGCGCGAGCGGCGTCACATGGCGGTCTACGGCGAGATCCTCGCCGACGACGCCGGCGTCCATGTCCCCGAGCCGTTCGAAGCGTTGTCGACGAAGCGCCTCCTCACCATGACCTGGCTCGAGGGCAAGGGACTTCTCACCTACAAGGGCGCGTCGCAGGAGCTGCGCAATCGCATCTCCGAGGCGATGTTCCGCGCCTGGTGGCACCCGTTCTGCCGTTTCGGCCTGATCCACGGCGATCCCCACCTCGGCAACTACGCCGCCTTCGAGGAGGCGGGCGAGCCGCAGGGCATCAACCTCCTCGACTTCGGCTGCATCCGCATCTTCCCGGCACGCTTCGTCGAGGGGGTGATCGAGCACTATCGCGGCCTCCTCCACGACGATCGCGATCGCGTCGTGGCGGCCTACGAGGCCTGGGGATTCAAGAACCTCTCCAACGAGTTGATCGACATCCTCGACATCTGGGCGCGCTTCGTCTACGGCCCGCTCCTCACCGACCGCGTCCGACGCATCGCCGAGGGCGTCTCGCCGATCGAGTTCGGCCGCCAGGAGGCGCAGCGGGTGGCGGATGCGCTGCGCACCCACGGACCGGTGACGCCGCCGCGCGAATTCCTGTTCATGGATCGCGCCGCGCTCGGTCTCGGCGGCGTGTTCCTGCATCTCGACGCCGAACTGAACTTCCACCGCCTGTTCGAGACGGCGATCGACCAATTCGAGCGCGACCGTGTCGCGAAGCGGCAAAGTGACGCGCTTTCGAGGGCCGGACTTCGCCCTTCGACTCAATGACAGAGCGGGTCCGGACCGGGAGAATGCACCGCAACAGAAACCGGCGACCGATCTCGTCGTTCTTCGGTACGAGAACGAGAGTTCGGCGTTGCGTCTCTCCGGTCGGGGCGTCTAAATGGATTCGTATGCCGTGCACGAACGCGCGGAACGGACCATCGGAGGGGTGAATGGGCGCCGTCGAGAGCAAGAATTTCGAAGAACATCGCAACACCTACGCGATGTTCCTCGGTCTGACCAAGTGGGGCACGATCGGTGTCGTGGCCCTGCTCGTCCTCATGCGGATCTTCCTGGTCCACTGAGGACGTCGGTCGAGCAATTCGATCTCGTGGCGCGGACGGCGCCGGGCGGGGTCGTCGACGAAGAGATCTCTCGGCCCGCCGCGAAAAGGCGGCGGGAAGAGGGGTCTCGTCGGTGTTCGGTGCGTCCGGCATCGATATCGGCCGCAATCGTCGCGCCCGCTGTGGGCGCAAGCCGAGGTATCGGGCGTTTTTCCGCCGACTTCTCTCCGGGCTTCGTCCCGCAGAACGAGGTCTTTCGGCGGATGGGCGACGGTCCGAGGCCGCGATGGACGGGGGTCGAGCGAGGTCGGGGCGAG
>CALMYM010000090.1 GCA_937873675.1 uncultured Alphaproteobacteria bacterium
CCTTCCCCCCGGGGCTTTGGTGGACCCGCCGCCCCCGCCTGCGGTCCCGACCGCCGATCTGCCGCGCTTCGCCGTGCTGGTGCCGCTCTTCCGCGAGGCCGACGTGGTCGGCGATCTCGTCGCCGCGCTGCTGCGGCTCGATTATCCCGCCGATCGCCTCCACCTGCGGCTGGTGGTGGAGGGCGACGACGACGAGACGCGGATCGCGGCGGAGCGGGAAGTCGCCGGCACGCCGGTCGAGATCCTGGTGGTGCCGCCGGCAGAACCGCGCACCAAGCCCAAGGCCCTCGACTTCGCCCTCGCCTGTGTCGACGCCCCCTTCGTCACCGTCTTCGACGCCGAGGATCGCCCCGACCCCGACCAGCTGCGCAAGGCCGCCGCCGCCTTCCGGGCCGGTGGCGAGGATCTCGCCGTCGTCCAGGCGGCGCTCGAGATCGACCATGCCGACGGCGATCGTCCCTGGTTGGTGCGCCAGTTCGAGATCGAATACGCCATGCTCTTCCACGGCCTCCTGCCGTGGTTGGCGCACCACCGCTTCTTCCTGCCGCTCGGCGGCACCTCCAATCACTTCCGTCGCTCGGCGCTGGTCGAGATCGGCGGTTGGGATCCGCACAACGTCACCGAGGACGCCGACGTCGCGGTCCGGCTGATGCGGTGCGGCTGGCGCGCCGACGTCATCGCCGCCTCCACCCTCGAGGAGGCGCCGCTCGATCTCGTCCGTTGGCGGGCGCAACGGGTGCGCTGGTTGAAGGGATGGATGCAGACCTGGCTCGTCCACATGCGCCGGCCGCTGCTGTTCCACCGCGCGGTTCGTCCGCTCGCGGCGCTCTCCTTCCATCTGGTGCTTGCCGGCCAGCTCGCCTCGGTCTTCGTCTTCGCCCCCAGCCTCGCGGTGCTGCTCGCGGGAGCCTTGGGCCTGCCGCCGCTGCTCGGCGATCGCGGCTTTCTCGACGACGTGCTGCTGACCGCCGGCCTCCTCGGCTTCACCAGCGGCGTCGCCGGATCGCTGGTGCTCGCCCGCCGCGTCGCCGATCGTGGCACCGCCGGTCGGCGCCGCGGCGGCTTCCGCCTCTTCGACGTGGCGACCATGCCGGCCTACTGGTGCCTGATCTCCTTCGCCGCCTATCGGGCGCTCGGCGAACTCGTCGTCGCGCCGCACCGTTGGAACAAGACCACCCACGGTCTCGCCGAACGCGGCGCCGCCGGCGAAGCGGTCGAAGCGTCACGCGCCACCCCTTGCGCTCCTGCCGTCGCCGAGGCTATGGATGGGCACCCTCGAGCGGGCGTAGTTCAGGGGTAGAACGTCAGCTTCCCAAGCTGAATGTCGTGGGTTCGATTCCCATCGCCCGCTCCAATTCATCCTTCTTCGCCGGTCGCTCGCAGCGGATCCGCCGTCGTCACACAGCCGTCGTCACACAACCGTCGTCACACGGCCGTCGTGTTGCGACGGTCGGCTGACCGCCACCCGTTCACGATCGGAGTCGCTCCCATGAAGGGATCCGTCGTCGTCACCGAACCCACCGACCTCGACGCCGCCGCCGTCGCGGCGATCGTCTCATTGTGGGAGCGCTGCGGCCTGACGCGACCGTGGAACGATCCGGTCGACGACATCCGCATGGCCCGCGACACCGGCCACGGCGCGGTTCTCGTCGCCACCCTCGACGGCCGGCTGGTCGGCGCCACCCTGGTCGGCCACGACGGCCATCGCGGCGCGGTCTACTATCTCGCCGTCGATCCCGAGATGCGGCTGGGCGGCATCGGTCGCCGCCTCGTCGAGGCCGCCGAGGCCTGGGTGCGCGATCGCGGCATCCCCAAGATCAATCTCCTGGTGCGCAAGGAGAACGCCGGCGTCCTCGCCTTCTACGAGGCGCTCGGCTGGCGCGACACCCACACGGTCTGCCTCTACCGCGCCCTCGATCCCGAGAAGGCGGAAGCCGAGGCACGGATGAAGGCCGAATGGGCGGCGAAGCTCGACGGCTGATCGCCCCCGAGCGCCGGACCCGCCGTCGCGAAGCGATCCGCCGAACCGCGCATCAGGTCTCGCGATCGTCGCCGCCGAAGAAGTCGATGTTGTCGGCGACGATGCTGCCGGGCGCCGGTCCGTTGTCGTTGCCGCCGAAGCCGCCCGAACTCGGACGGTCGTCACCGCCGCCGCCACCGCCGAAGTTGCCGGAGGTCTCGGACCGGTCGGACCGATGACCGGCGTCCTGCGGCTTGTCGCCGCCGCCGCCGAAGATCCCGTGACGCTCGGCCGATCGGGCTTGGTCACCTTTGTCGCCGCCGAACATGCCCTTCACCGCCTGGAAGGCGAGAAGACCACCGGCAACGCCGGCGCCGGTCTTGAGCGCGCTGCCCCAGAAGCCGCTGCCCTGGGGCTGGCCCTGAGGCTGCGGCGGTTGCTGAGATCCCCAGGGGGCGGGCGAAGGCGGGGCGCCGCCCCAGGGTGAAGGTTGCGCCGGCGGCGGATCGTAGCGGCCCGGAGCCGGCGATCCACCCCAGGGCGATCCTTGCGTCGACCCGCCGAACAGGCTTCCGCTCGTCGCCCCTTGGCCGTGGCCGGCTGCGGGCGCGTAGCTGTTCAGCTGCGCTTCGATCTGGTCGATGTAGGCGTTGAGTTCGTCGATGTGGGCGGCGAACTGATCGCGCTCCTGCTCGAGGCCGACGACGACGCGGATCAGGTTCAGGCTCGCGGCCGGATTGGCACGCAGCTCCTGCTCGACGAGGCGGGCCGCCTCGGCGTCGTCGATCGCCGATCCCATCGCTCGGACCTTGGCGAAGACGTCACGAATGATCTCGGCATCCTGCGGCGACATCGGCGTTCCTCTCCTCACATCCCCGTCTCGGGATCGCGCTCCCGTCAGATGGGGGCTCCCGCGAGAATGAGAAGAGGAGGTGGCGGGATCGTGACCGAGTGACCGCGTCGCATCAGCTTCTGAAGTGTTTCGACAGCTTCAGGCCCTGCGCCTGATAGTTCGATCCGATGCCCTGGCCGTAGAGCGTCTCGGGGCGCTTGCCCATGCGCTCGTAGACGAGCCGGCCGATGGTCTGGCCGTGGTCGAGGATGAACGGCACCTCGTGGGACCGCACCTCGAGCACCGCTCGCGCCCCCGTGCCGCCGGCCTCCGCCGCGCCGAAGCCGGGATCGAAGAAGCCGGCGTAGTGAACGCGGAATTCGCCGACCAGCGGATCGAACGGCACCATCTCGGCGGCGTAGTCGGCCGGCACGTGCACCGCCTCGCGCGATACCAGGATGTAGAACTCGTCCGGATCGAGGATCAGCGAGCGCTGGTCCCCACGCCGGACGATCGGCTCCCAGAAGTCGAGGACGTCGAGCCCCGCCTTCTTGTCGACGTCGATGACGCCGGTGTGGCGCTTCGCCCGCCAGCCGACGAGCTTTCCACCCTCGCCGTGATGGGGCAGCGCGGTCGAGGCCCAGGCGCCGCCGTCGAGATCGATGGAGAGCGTCAACCCGCCCTGGAACACCGCATCGCCGCCGGAGACGACGGTGTGGCGGGCGTGGACCTCGGTGAGTTCGGCGTCGGAGAGCCGTGCGTCGCCGACACGGAAGCGGATCTGGGAGAGCCGCGAGCCGGCGCGCACCAGCACCGGGAAGGTGCGCGGCGAGATCTCGAGATAGAGCGGCCCGTGATAGCCTGCGGGAATGGTGTCGAAGGCGCGGGTCTGGTCGACGATGACGCGGGTGAAGACGTCGAGCCGTCCGGTCGACGACTTCGGGTTCGCCCCGGCCGAGATCTCCGCCGGCAGCGCCAGGCTCTCCATCAGCGGCACGATGTAGACGCAGCCGGTCTCGAGCACCGCTCCCTCGGTGAGATCGACGGTGTGCAGCGTCAACGCCCGGATCTTGGCCTCGACCGAGAGATCCGGCCCCGGCAGGAACGAGGCGCGCACCCGGTGGGCGACGGTGCCGAGCCGAAGATCGAGGCTCGCAGGCTGGATCTGATCGGCGTCGAACGAGCGGGCGGGAACGATCGCGCCGGCCTCGGCGAGTGCCCGGATGTCCTGTTGCGCCAGAATGCCCGGACCGAACGCTACACTCATGATCTTCCCGCTCTTCTCGCCCGTTTGACTGCGAGACTTTTCGTAGACCATCGGCGACGACCGCGCCACTCCCGCGAAGGACGCGACGAGCGCTCTCCCGTCGCGTCGTGCCGACGAAACGAGGGGCCGTCTCACCACGAAAACATCAGAGAATTCGCATGAATCGATCCGACATTCCGTCGGTTGACGGATGCCTTCGTGCGGTCTAGTGAAGCTTCATCTCGTGGTCATTTGAGCCGGCCGGCTTGCCGCCACGTAAAACAACGTCGCTAAAGGGCCGGGATCTGGGAAAAGTGAACCCGGTCCGGCGCCCGTCGGCCGGGTTTTTCGTTCGTCCCCGGGGCTCGTCCTTCGGGGCGGACCGACCGGAGTGGAATGAGATGACCGAACGCCGTCGCCGCCCCGCCACCGAACTCGTCCACGGCGGGACCCTCCGCTCCCAGTGGGGCGAGACCTCCGAGGCGCTGTTCCTGACCCAGGGCTTCGTCTACGCCTCGGCCGAAGAGGCGGAAGCCCGCTTCCTCGGCACCTCGCCCGGCTATCAGTATTCGCGCTTCGGCAATCCCACCGTCACCATGTTCGAGGACCGGATGCGGCTGCTCGAGGGCGCCGAAGCGGCGCGCGCCACCGCGACCGGCATGGCCGCGGTGACCGCCGCGATGCTCTGCCAGCTCTCCGCCGGCGATCACGTGGTCGCCGCCAAGGCGCTGTTCGGCTCGTGTCGTTACGTCGTCGAAGATCTCTGCCCGCGCTTCGGCATCTCGTCGACGCTGGTCGACGGCGCCGATCTCGACCAGTGGAAAGCGGCGATCCGCCCGAACACCAGGGTGCTGTTCCTGGAGAGCCCGACCAACCCGACGCTCGAGGTCTACGACATCGCGGCGATCGCCGAGATCGCCCATGCGGCCGGCGCTCGTCTGGTGGTCGACAACGTCTTCGCCACCCCGTGCTGGCAGTCGCCGCTCGCCCTCGGCGCCGACGTCGTCGTCTATTCGGCGACCAAGCACATCGACGGCCAGGGCCGCTGCCTCGGCGGCGTCGTGCTGTCGAGCCAGAAGTTCGTCGACGACCATCTCCAGGTCTTCATCCGTCAGACCGGTCCGTCGCTGTCGCCCTTCAACGCCTGGGTGCTGCTGAAGGGCCTGGAGACGCTGCAGCTCCGCGTCGAGAAGCAGACGTCGAACGCCGCTCGCCTCGCCGATGCGCTGGCCGAGATCCCGGGTATCGCCAAGGTGATCTACCCCGGCCGCGCCGATCATCCGCAGGCGGACCTGGTGAAGCGCCAGATGCGCGCCGGCTCGAACCTCGTCGCCTTCGAGGTCGAGGGCGGTAAGAAGGCGGCCTTCGCCTTCTCCAACGCCCTCGAGGTGATCCGCATCTCCAACAACCTCGGCGACGCCAAGAGCCTGATCACCCATCCGGCGACGACGACGCACCAGCGCCTGAAGCCCGAAGCCCGCGCCGAACTCGGCATCGGCGACGGTCTTCTGCGCCTCTCCGTCGGCCTCGAGGACGTCGAGGATCTGATCGAGGACGTGATCGCCGCGGCCGCGGCGGCGCACTCCGTCTGAGCGAAAGCCGGTGCGGCGCCCGTCGAACGGCGCCGCGCCCCCGCCTCTCGCCTCTCGCGGCCGATGCTCCATATGATGTGATTGCGCTGCGGAAGGTTCGGCGCATGATGGAGCGAGGTGACCGGCCGGGCTCGTCGCCCAGGGTTCGGTGCGGGAGAGAACGACGGATGGACGCCATGTACGAGGCGGTGACCCACGGTGTGCGGGTGACGGTGACGCCTGAGTTCCAGAGCGATCGCTCCGAGCCCGACGAGAACCGTTGGTTCTGGTCCTACACCATCGAGATCGCCAATCTCGGCGACGCGCCGGTGCGCCTGCGCGCCCGCCGCTGGCTGATCACCGACGCCCACGGCCGCCGCCAGGAGGTGACCGGCCCCGGCGTCGTCGGCGAACAGCCGTTGATCGCCCCCGGCGAGAGCTTCGAATACACCTCCGGCTGCCCGCTCGGCACGTCCTCCGGCTTCATGGTCGGCAGCTACCGCATGGAGAACGCCGAAGGCGGAATGTTCGAGGTCGAGATCCCGGCGTTCTCGCTCGACGTGCCGGCGACGACGCGGGTGTTGAACTGAGATCTCCCGCCGTCGCGGGATCTTTGCGTAATTCACGAGAGCGTGGGTCTGCCGACTTCGCCGCCTCGAACTCGGTCGTCGTCCCCGGCGAGCCGAAGGCGAGGGAAGGGGACCCAATGGCGACCCTACGATGTTCTACGTCTATATTCTCGCCAGCCGCCGTGCCGGGACGCTCTACATCGGCGTCACCAACGACCTTCACCGCCGTCTGATCGATCATAGATCCGGACGCGGGTCCGAATTCGCGGCTCGGTACGGCGTCGAACGACTGGTCTGGTTCGAATGTCACGATCGGATCGTCGAGGCGATCGCACGTGAAAAGCAAATGAAGGGATGGAATCGCGCCTGGAAGGTCCGGCCGATCGAAAAGTCCAACCCCGATTGGCGCGATGTCGAGGGTGATTTGCCCTACACGTGACACGCGATTCGCCGGGCCGGCGATTGGGTCCCCTTCCCTCGCTTCGCTCGCCGGGGACGACGGCAGAACATGCGTCGGCGGGTTGTCCGACGACCGGTCGCGCCCGAATGAGGCGACGGCACGCTGCGGCTCTCCCCCCTCACATCTTCCGATACCTGACCCGCGCCGAGCGTTCGATCGCGGCGCTCACCAGCGGGTCGAGGTCGAAGGTGTCGCGGATCATCTCGAGGAAACGCAGTTCCTCCTGGCCCGCGGCGAGGTCCACCGCGGAGACCTCGATCGCCAGCGCGTAGGCCGTCTCGTAGAGCTTCTCCGGCAGTGCGTCCTTGGCCTTGCGCAGGATGCGGTCGAGGCCGTCGTCGGTGTCGAGCATCGATGCGGTCTCGTCGGCCAGCGCCGGCACCCGCGCCCGGTCGAAGCCGACGAACACCGGCAGCGTGTCGACCAGCAGCCCGATCTCGCCGATCTCCTTGTCGGTGACGGTGCGGTCCGCCATCGACACCGTGATCATCAGGTGGAGGAGAGCTTCGTGGGCGGAAAAGGTCTTGGGCATGTCGGCTCCTCGGTGTCGGACGCGCGGCACGCTAGGTCGATGCGCCGAGGCTTGCAAGCGGGCTTCGCGACGCCGCCGGCCGCGAGTTGACGCTCCCGCACTGCAAGATTAGTGTCCGCCGGCCCGTTCGCGGAGCATTTCCGCCTCTTTCCGACCCCTCGAAGGACCCGTATCCATGACCGCGCCCGCCCCGCGTGCCCTCGATCTTTCCCCCGCCCTCGTCGAGGCGGCCGGCCGTTCCAAGGCCTGGCCCTTCGAAGAGGCGCGCAAGATCGTCGCCCGGCTGGCGAAGAAACCCAAGGACGTCGTCCTGTTCGAGACCGGTTACGGCCCCTCGGGCCTGCCCCACATCGGCACCTTCGGCGAAGTGGCGCGCACCACCATGGTGCGCCACGCCTTCCGCGTGCTGACCGAGGACAGGATCCCGACGCGGCTCCTGTGCTTCTCCGACGACATGGACGGCCTGCGCAAGGTGCCCGACAACATCCCCAACAAGGAGATGGTGGCGAAGTACCTCGGCAAGCCGCTGACCGAGGTGCCCGATCCGTTCGAGAAGTACGAGAGCTTCGGCGCCCACAACAACGCCATGCTGCGCCGCTTCCTCGACGCCTTCGGCTTCGACTACGAGTTCGCCTCGTCGACCGCCTACTACAAGTCCGGCCGCTTCGACGCGGCGCTGACCGCCGTGCTGAAGAACTACGACGCGGTGATGAAGATCATGCTGCCGAGCCTGCGCGAGGAGCGGGCGTCGACCTATTCGCCGTTCCTGCCGATCTGCCCGCGCACCCGCACGGTGCTGCAGGTGGCGATGGAGAGCGTCGACGCGGAAGCCGGCACCGTCACCTATCGCGACCCGGAGACGGGCGATCTCGTCACGCTTCCGGTGACCGGCGGCGCGGTCAAGCTGCAGTGGAAGCCCGACTGGGGCATGCGTTGGTCTGCCCTCGGCGTCGACTACGAGATGTCCGGCAAGGACCTGATCGACTCGGTCAAGCTCTCCTCGAAGATCTGTGCCGCCATCGGCTCGCCGCCGCCCGAAGGCTTCAACTACGAGCTCTTCCTCGACGAGAACGGCCAGAAGATCTCCAAGTCCAAGGGCAACGGCCTGACCATCGACGAGTGGCTGACCTACGCCTCGCCGGAGAGCCTGGCGCTGTTCATGTTCCGCGAGCCGAAGGCGGCGAAGAAGCTCTATTTCGACGTCATCCCGCGCAACGTCGACGAGTACTACCAGTTCCTCGACGCCTACGATCGCCAGACGGTCGACCAGCAGATCGGCAACCCGGTGTGGCACATCCACGGCGGTGAGCCGCCGAAGAAGCACATGCCGGCGTCCTTCTCGATGCTGATGAACCTGGTCTCGGCCTCCAACGCCGAGGATCGCGACGTGCTCTGGGGCTTCCTCCGCCGCGTCGCTCCCGACGTCACGCCGGAGAACGCACCCGAGCTCGATCGTCTGGTCGGCTACGCCATCCGCTACTTCCACGACTTCGTGAAGCCCGGAAAGGTGTTCCGCGCTCCCGACGAGGCCGAG
>CALMYM010000091.1 GCA_937873675.1 uncultured Alphaproteobacteria bacterium
GACTGGTGAACCGCGGGCGGGGCGGTTCGGCAGCTCCGCCTCCCCGTCATCCCCGGCGGGGTCGAGGGTCCGCGCCCGACCGGGGCGGACCCGGAGGCCGGAACGAGTGGGCCGATCCGCCTCGTCCCGCCGGGGATGTCCCGTCAGGTCTCATACCGAACTCGAAACGTTTCGACCCGCTCGAAACGTCTCGAGTGAAGGTAAGCGCGAACGCGCGCCGGCCGGTCAGGCCGCAACCTTCACGGAATTCGGACGAGTCCGCGTTCCGTGAACCCGGGAACGGAGCCGATCGCGATCGGCCGAAGGAGCGAAGCATGTCCGACGTCGATGCGCTCAAGACCGAGATCAAGAAGCTCTCGGCCAAAGCCACCAACGCCAAGATGAACCTGCACGACCTCTCCGAGGAGCTGCCGGTCAACTGGAAGACCATTCTCGAGGTCGCGCAGGCGACCTACGACGCCTATGCCGATCTCGAAGCGGCGCGGGCGAAGCTGAAGAGCCTGGAGGCCGCCGCATGACCGATTTCACCACCCGCGACGGCTCCACTTGGATGCCGGAATACCTCGTCTCCATCGACGGCGCGACCTGCATCGGCTGCGGCCGTTGCTACAAGGTCTGCTCGCGCGACGTCATGCATCTGCACGGCGTCGACGACGAGGGCGAGATCCTCGGCAAGTGCGAAGAGGGCGACGACGAGGATTTCGACGGCGAACTCAACCGCATGATCATGGTGGTCGATCAGGCCGGCAACTGCATCGGCTGCGGCGCCTGCGCCCGCGTCTGCCCCAAGAACTGCCAGAGCCACGTCGCCGCCGACAAGATCGCCGCCTGACGTGCCGTCCCGCACACCGTCCGGGTGGCTCGCCGCCCGGACGGTCCCGTCCCCCTCGCGCTTTCCCGCCCGACGCTCGACCCCGACCGGAGCCCGCCCATGCCCCACCGCCTCCAGTCTCGCCTGATCGCCGGTCGCCGGCCGACCGGCGACGCCGACGAGATCTTCGACGCGCACGTGCTCGCCTGCGTGCTCGCCGCGGCGACGGCGGAGGCGGCGGACGGGGAGAGCGATCTCGTCTCGGCGACCGGCCTCGATGCGCCGACGCTCGAAGCGGTGATCGACCACTGGTTCCCCTTCGCCGACGTCGAGTGGATCCTCGGCGCGACCGGGTGTGACCCGAAGCTCGAGCCGGAGGAGGAGATGCTGCGCGATCTCCTCGACGCCCATCGCCGTCCGTCCCCGGCCCGCGGCGTCGGGGCGACGACGGTGACGTCGTGGCCGGCGGCGGCCGATGTCGGATCGCTGCTCGCCCGCCTGATCGCGCGGCGGGCGATGCGGCCGGATCACCTGTGGCAGGACCTCGGCCTCTTCGACCGCTCCGAGCTCAACCGCCTGCTGGCCCGCCATTTCCCGACGCTCCACGCCGGCAACACGTCCAACATGAAGTGGAAGAAGTACTTCTATCGCAAGCTCTGCGAGGCCGAGGGCTTCACCCTCTGCACCGCGCCGTCCTGCGCCGAATGCAACGACTTCGCCGCCTGCTTCGGCGCCGAAGACGGCGAGAGCCGCATGGCCGCCGCCCGCCGCGAGATCGACCTCGGGGCGGCAGCGATCGCGGCGGAGTGAGGCGACGCAGGGGAGCGAGCGAGGATTCGTCGACGGCGAGAATATCGGCGCCGTTCCGAGCAATTGCCGCGCCGGGATTCGCGCTTTCTTCATGGAGCCGCGCCATGTTCGCCCCCATGACGGACGCAACCTCCGCTTCGCCGCTCCCGACCGAACCCGCCACCGATCGGCTGCGTTTCGACGAGCCGATGACGATCGCGGCGCGGCTCCTTCTCGGCGGCTTCGGCGCGGCGACCTTCCTGGCGCCGTGGGATCTTCTGGTCCGGCCGGGGCACGCCTTCGAATTCGGCAAATTGCCGTTCTGGTTCCTCTCGGCCGGCGCGCTGGCCGTCGGATTGCCGTGTCTCGTCGCCGCGGTGCTCGGCGTCTCGCGCAGCGTCGCGATCGATTTCGAACGTCGCCTGCTCATCGAACGAGGGCGCGGCGGCTTCGGTATCTCGTTCGATCGCAGTCGGCGCTTCGCCGACCTGATCGGTCTGGAGGTCGTCGAGAACGCCTGGAGCGACGGCCCCTCCACTTGGCAGGTCGAGGCGCACTTCGGCATCGGCCGTCCGTGGCGACTCGCCCGCCACCGCGATCGGGCGACGGCGGAAGCGATGCGGGACGATCTCCGCGCCCGCCTCGCCGCGAAAGCGGTCCGGCAGCGCCCGGAAATCTGAGGCAGGTCCACCGAAAGGGCCCCGTCGTCGCTCTTCCGACATGTCGCAAAGGTGCCCCTGTCGGATTCCGTACACCCCCTCGAAATGAAAAAGACACGCGTTGTCAGTCGTTTGGCGTCTGGCACGCGGCTTGCGAAACCCTTCTCGACCAACTCGAGCAGGAGGGTTTCCTCATGATCCAGCTCACCGACAGTGCCGTCACCGCGGTCAAGACCGCGCTCTCCCGCGCCACCCGTCCGGCCGAAGGCCTGCGCATCATGGTCGAGGCGGGCGGCTGCGCCGGCTTCAAATACATGATGGGCCTCGAGGCCGAAGCGCGCGACGGCGATGCCGTCATCGACCAGGGCGGTGTGAAGCTCTTCGTCGACGCCAACTCTCAGGCGCTCGTCTCCGGCATGACCGTCGACTTCGTCTCCGGTCTCGAGAGCTCCGGCTTCGTCTTCGACAACCCGAACGCCACCGCGAAGTGTTCGTGCGGCAAGTCGTTCGGTTGATCTTCCCTGACGCGTAGGAGCACCAGGCCCATGTGGGACTACACGGACAAGGTCAAGGACTACTTCTTCAACCCCGTCAACGCCGGCGTGCTCGAGCATGCCAACGCGGTCGGCGAGGTCGGCGCCATCTCCTGCGGCGACGCGCTGAAGCTGATGATGCGGGTCAATCCCGAGACCGAAGTGATCGAGGCGGCGAAGTTCCAGACCTTCGGCTGCGGCTCGGCCATCGCCTCGTCGTCGGCACTGACCGAGATCGTCCTCGGCAAGACGCTCGAGGAGGCTCTGCGGATCTCCAACCAGGACATCGCCGACTTCCTCGGTGGCCTGCCGCCGGAGAAGATGCACTGCTCGGTGATGGGTTACGAGGCTCTCCAGGCGGCGGTCGCCGACTATCGCGGCGTCGAGTGGCGCGACGATCACGAGGAAGGCGCGCTCGTCTGCAAGTGCTTCGGTGTCGACGAGGGCATGATCGAGCGGGCGGTGAGGGCCAACAAGCTCACCACCCCCGAACAGATCACCCACTACACCAAGGCCGGCGGCGGCTGCCTCACCTGCTTCGAAGGCATCGAGGCGGTGCTCGCCCGCGTCAACGAGGAGATGGTGACGGAGGGTCTGATCTCCTTCGACGAAGCCTATCGCATCGGTGCGATGGACGCCCGGACGATGAAGCAGAAGACCCGGCCGCAGGGGGCGAAGACGCCCAACGTCGAGCCGAAGCCGATCATCGCCCTCGCTGATCTGGAGCGGGCCGCGGCCGGTACGATCGTGCTCGAACGGCCGGTCGAGGCTCCGCCGGCGCCGGCCCCGACCGCTCCGCGGCTCACCACCATCCAGAAGATCAAGCTGATCGAAGAGACGCTGGAGAGCATCCGTCCCTACCTGAAGCTCGACGGCGGCGACTGCGAACTGATCGACGTCGACGGCAACAACGTCGTGGTCAAGCTCTCCGGCGCCTGCGTCGGCTGCCAGCAGGCCTCGCTGACGGTCAACGGCGTCCAGGAGAAGCTGATCGCCGCGACGGGGCTGCCGCTGAGGGTGATCCCGGTGAAGTGAGGGTGCGGGGCGGGGCTCGCCTGCGGCTCGCGCCCCCTCATCCGCCCCTCCGGGGCACCTTCTCCCGCGAGGGGAGAAGGGGGAGATCGCGGCCGGCTTCCGAGCCGATCGCGACGCCTTTCGAAATTCGACGACCTCGTTGAGGGACGTCTGCGACGGTCGCGGGCTCCCTCCCTTCTCCCCTCGCGGGAGAAGGTGCCCGAAGGGCGGATGAGGGGGCGCCGCGAAGCGGCTCCGAGCGAACGAACGACCCACGAGGAGAAATCCCCATGACCACCCCGGTCTATCTCGACAACAACGCCACCACGCGCTGCGACGAGGCCGTCGTGGAGGCCATGCTGCCGTTCTTCACCGAGCAGTTCGGCAATCCCTCCTCGATGCACGCCTTCGGTGCCCGCGTCGGCGGGGCGGTCAAGGCCGCGCGCGTCCAACTCCAGAGCCTGCTCGGCGCCGAATTCGATCACGAGATCGTCTTCACCGCCGGCGGCACCGAGAGCGACAACATGGCGATCCTCTCCGCCCTCGAGATCGACCCGAACCGCGACGAGATCATCGCCTCGGCCGTCGAACATCCCGCGGTGCTGTCGCTCTGCGGCCACCTCGAGAAGACCCGCGGCATCAAGGTCCACGTCATCCCGGTCGACGGCCAGGGTCTCCTCGACATCGCCGCCTATCGCGCCGCGCTCTCGGAGAAGACCGCGATCGTCTCGATCATGTGGGCGAACAACGAGACCGGCACCATCTTTCCCGTCGCCGAACTCGCCGAGCTGGCGAAAGAGGTCGGCGCGCTCTTCCACACCGACGCGGTCCAGGCGGTCGGCAAGGTGCCGATCGATCTGAAGTCGACCGCCATCGACATGCTCTCGCTCTCCGGCCACAAGCTGCACGGCCCCAAGGGCATCGGCGCGCTCTACGTCCGCCGCGGCACGCGCTTCCGTTCGCTGATCAAGGGCGGCCACCAGGAGCGCGGTCGCCGCGCCGGCACCGAGAACACCCCCGGCATCGTCGGCCTCGGCAAGGCGGCGGAACTCGCCGCCCTCCACATGGACGACGAGAAGACCCGCGTCGCGTCCTTGCGCGATCGGCTCGAGAAGGGCCTCCTCCAGCGCATCCCGAACAGCTTCGTCACCGGCAATCCGGCCGAGCGCCTGCCCAACACCTCGAACATCGCCTTCGAATACGTCGAAGGCGAGGGCATCCTGCTCTTGATGAACCGCGAGGGCATCGCCGCCTCGTCGGGCTCGGCCTGCACCTCGGGCTCACTCGAGCCCTCCCACGTGCTGCGCGCCATGAACATCCCCTACACCGCGGCGCACGGGGCGATCCGCTTCTCCTTCTCCCGCGACAACACCGACGCCGACGTCGATCGGGTGCTCGAGGTGATGCCCGGCATCATCGAGAAGCTGCGCGCCCTGTCGCCGTTCTGGCAGGGGGCCGACAAGGCGCCGGCGACGTTCAACCCGGTCTACGCCTGACGGTCGGGAGGCGCCCATGGCCCGCGTCCACCTCAACGACACGACGTTGCGCGACGGCGAGCAGGCCCCGGGTGTGGCCTTCTCGACGGCCGAAAAGGTCGAGATCGCCGAAGCCCTGGCGCGCGCCGGGGTGAGCGAGATCGAGGCCGGCACGCCGGCGATGGGGGCGGAAGAGGTCGAGGCGATCGCGGCGATCGTCGCGGCGCGGCTGCCGCTCGACGTCATGGCCTGGTGCCGGATGACCGACGCCGATCTCGACGCGGCGCGTGCAGAAGTGGCAGGTGACCACCCCGCCCCCGTCTTCGTCGATCATCGCGCGGACCTCGGCGTCACCGAGCGACGCGAGCATCCCGAGCACGCGCTCATCGCTGCACGAGCACTCCCAGCGCAGCTTCTGCACCCCGCCTTCGAGCCCGTACGCCACGTCGGCGACCAGGGTGTCGAGCGCGATCGCCGGATCACCA